>JAEXZK010000249.1 GCA_023451415.1 Bacillota bacterium
CAAAGCGGTAGTTATCCTGCGGAACATTCTTGACGGCATCCCGGTAGCCCTGGGAGATGGTGACGGTATGGAAGCAGTAAGGCTTGCCGTTTTCCGTATAAAGGCGGCGCACCATGAAGCCCTGGGTGGTAATCCCCCGGAGGGTCACAGGTGCTTCCTCGGCGTCAAAAACCTTGATATTAGAGGTTTGTTTGGCAAAGTTAAACAGGCCGGCCTCACAGATGTCGATGGGCAGCTCCGCTGTGCGGTCCACCGAAACATAAGAGCCCTTGCCGCGCTTGCGGATGATTTTCCCTTCGTTTTCCAGGGAGAAGAGCGCGCGGCGGACCGTGGCAAGGCTGACATCGTACTCTTCGGCAAGCTGTTTTTCAGTAGGGATCAGCTGGCCCGGCGCCCAGGTGCGGTCATCCAGCAGGTCGTGAAAAATCTCCAGCAGTTGGTGATACAGGGGGACGGGAGAGCTTTTGAGCAGCATAAGCAACACCTCATTCAGGTAAGCTGAACGGCCCGGGCCGTGGGGCGTGATAATCGTCTGTGGCTATATTATAACATATCCGCGCAGTAGGATACTATAATGACCTTTAAAAGCGCTTGCTGCCCAGGATATCAAAATATAACCCTCCCCAGGCGGTTGCAACGGGAGCAGCGATCCATTGAGCGCAGACCGGTATAGCCGGTGATAAGGGAGCCGGCCGCCCTGCCTGCGCACAGCGAGTGGGGTCATTGGCCATTGAGGCGCTTATCGCCTTGGCCATAGGGGTATAATAACCACTTTGCGGTTATTATACCATGCTTAGGCAGCTTTTTCCAGTGACAAAAGGGGAGGGCCCCCTTCTAAATCAGCATCAAGCGGGGATCCACGGTATCGTTGGCCTCCATCCAGCGCCGGCAGGCGATTTCCTGGGCTTCCCGCATAAGGGCGTCGGTATCGATGGTCAGCACTTTCCCGTCGTCAACCACCACGCTGCCGTCGATGATAACAGTCTCCACATCATTGCCCTGAGCTGTGTGGACCAGGTTGCCCACGGCGTTGACGCAGGGGGTGAGGTGGGGCTTCCGGTAGTCAATGATGACAAAATCGGCCTTTTTGCCCACCTCGATGGAACCGATCTCCTTCTCCATCCCCATGGCCCGGGCCCCTCCCATGGTGGCCATCTCCAGGATGTCCATGGGCTGGGGCTGCGTGCAGGAACCGGCCAGCATCCGGGCGGAGCAGAGGGCCATCCGCATGACGTCGATCATGTTGACCCTGCCGTCGTCGGTGGCAATGCCCACATTGATCCCGGCCTCCCTGATCTTCATCATGGGGGCGGCCATGCCGCCTGTGGCATTGCCCTTAGCGGCGTGGGCCATATGCACCCCTCGTTTGGCCAGAAGCTGAATATCGTCGTCTGTGACGTAGATCCAGTGGGCGGCCACCAAATCGGGCCGCAGGATACCGCAGTCATCCAGATACCGGGCGCTGGTGGTGCCATGGAGCCGCTGGATGTTGTTTCGCTCCCCCTTGCTCTGGGAGAGGTGGGTGGCAAGCCCCACTTTTTTCTGATCGGCCAGGTCGGCGATCTGCCGCAGGAACCCGGGCGTGCAGGTGTCGGGGGCATGAGGGCCCAGGCAGCAGCGGATGCGGCCGTTGTCCTTGCCATCCCAGGCCTCGATAAGGTCGATGTTGTTCTGAAGCAGCTGCTGGCCCATGGCCTCATCCTGCCGGTAGATTCCCTCGGCCAGGCCGAAGAATACCACGTCGTGGAGCCGCTCGCTGACCATGGCCCGCATCCCCAGAGAAGAGAAGGCCTTGACATTGCTGAGGCTGTAGGTGTAGTTGTTGGCGATGAGGGTGGAGCCAAAACGGAGGGCGCCCACAGCTCCCAGAGTGGCCATGACCTGGCTCTCATGCTCCGAGAGAAGCTGCCCCTGGGGGACGGATTTGGTGTAGGCGGGGGCGGTACCCATGTCGTCGGCCACTCCTCGGACAATGCTGAGCGTGGTGTGGGTATGGATATTGACAAAGCCGGGGAAAATCACCCGCCCCTTGCAGCTGCGGACATTTTTGATATGGGGGTACCGGGCAAAAATATCCTCCCGCGGGGCCACAGCGGCAATTTTATCCCCCTCCACGGCGATGGCATAATCTTTATAAACATTTTTGGCGCTGTCCATGGTGACAATCATGGCGCCGTCCAGAATCATATCCATATGGCTGCTCCTTTCACAAAGCAAGACGGGGAGGATCAGGTCCTTTTGATCAGTTTGCCATATCCAGGCCCCTGCTGGAATCCATCCTCCAGGCTGTATACGCATTGCCCCCGGACAAAGGAAGCCACCGGCCTGCCCTTGCCACGGAAGCCCACAAAGGCGGAGTTCTTGTTCTTATAATAGAGCTCGTCCCTGGTGATCACCCACTCCTGGTCCATATCCACCAGGGTAAAGTCGGCATCAAAGCCCTCACGGATGGCCCCCTTCTGCCCGTAGATGCCGAAAAGCTTGGCGGCATTGGTGCTCATCAGCCGCGCCAGGTGGGGCAGGGGAAGCCCCCGCTTGTGGCAGCCCTCGCTGAGCATCACCTGGAGACCGGTCTGGACGCCGGTGATTCCGGGAGGAGCCAGCATCATATCCCGGACCCCCCGGGCTTTTTCCTCCTCGGTGTAGGGGGAGTGGTCGGAAACAATAAAGTCGATGGTGCCGTCAAAAACGCTCTCCCAAAGCTTTTCGGCGTGGGAGTGGTCCCGCAGGGGAGGGCAGCACTTGGCGTCGGGGCCGTGCTGGATGAAAAGGTCTTCGATAAGAGCCAGATAATGGGGGCAGGTCTCGGCGGTGACCCGTACGCCCCGGGCTTTGGCGGCTTTGACCACCTGGGCCCCTTCCCAGACGCCCATATGCAGGATATGAAGCCGGACGCCGGCATCCTCGGCAAATAGGATGGCCCGGCTGATGGCCTCCACCTCCGCTACCACGGGGCGCATCTCACTGTGGGTAGAGGGGAGCCAGGGCTCTCCGGACCTGCGGTGTTCCCGGTTGTAGGTGATGATGCCGTTATTTTCGGCGTGGAGCCCAACAATGCCGCCCATCCCGGCGATGATTTTCATGGCCTCCAGCAGTGCGCCGTCCCCGATCATGGGGAAGAGAGGGTCGGAAGCGCAGAGGAAGGCCTTGTAGCCCAGGACGCCCCGGTCCTCCAGCTCCCCGAGGGAGCCAAGGTTCTTCTCGGTGAGCCCGCCCCACAGGCCGTAATCTATATAAGCCTTGGGGGCTATGGCGGCCAGTTTTCCATCATAGCTTATACCATCCAGTACCGGAGGGACATCCAGGGGATGCTCCACCACGCAGGTGATCCCGCCGGCGGCGGCGCTCATGGTGCCGGTGGCAAAATCCTCCTGCGCATTGGGAGAAGGCTCCCGAAAATGGACGTGGGTATCAATGCATCCGGGGAGGAGGACCTTGCCGCCGCAATCCAAAGCGGGAGCGCCCTGGGGGGCGGGACCTTCCCTCACGCCGGTGATTTTTCCATCCTCTACCGCGACGCAGCCCTCAAGAACACCGTCCTCGGTGACGACCTGCGCATTGGTAAAAAAATGCTCCATTCTGATGATCATTCCTCTCTATAAGAATACTATATCCGCTGTGGAGAGGCTACCGTTGGCAGCCGTTTTTATGTTGGGAACAGTGAGATAATTGAGCGGGGACAGTTTTGGAAACAAGGGATAAGAAATAAGTTCTAAATTCATGATAACATAATTTTAGCACTAAAAGAGATAAAAAACAATATTTTTGAAAAAATTATTTATTTAATATTTACAAATAATACGAATGTTGCTATAATACAAACATTGGTTAATATTTTTGGGATAAATTTGATAAACGCTGGGGGCCGGTTTTGCGGCGCTGCCGAAATAGTCGGCTATGAACCCAAACATATTATTTTAAAATCACCTAGTATTTTTATAAAACAGCCTGTTATAGGCTGCTTTTTTGTGC
>JAEXZK010000295.1 GCA_023451415.1 Bacillota bacterium
ATATCCAGATACTTAAATTAATTGCAGGCAGCGAAAAAGGCTTTCGGCGTTTTCCGTACCCCCATGCCCACAACATCCATCCCCGACTCCCGCAGGCGGGCCGCCAGGCGGGTAAAGTCGCTGTCGCTCGTCACCAGGCAGAAGCCTTCTACATTGCCGGAATACAGAATATCCATGGCGTCGATAATCATGGCGGCGTCAGTGGCGTTCTTCCCCGTCGTATATCCATACTGCTGGATCGGGGTAATGGAGTACTCCAGCAGCACATTCTTCCAGGGGCCCAGTGTAGGTTTTGTCCAATCCCCATAGATCCTTTTATAGGTGGCTATCCCTTCGCTGGAGATTTCATCCAAAATCACTTTGATGTACTTATCGGAAATATTGTCAGCGTCTATCAGCACTGCAAATCTGCGGTCCTCAGCCATTGTTGTTTCTCCGTCCTTTTATTTGTGAGGGCAATTCGCCCTCATACTTTTATATGGTATATAATTGCCCATCAGGGCCGGAGCGCCATACGGCGCGGATGGCCTGCGGATATGGTATGTCTATCCATGAGCGGCGAGCCGTTGGGCATAATATCCATCTTGTGGCTATTATACCCTTTTTTTCCTTTCTCCGCCACAAGAACTTGTATCTTTTCAGCGGGGAAGAAGGTCCGCGACCACCAGTTCGGGCGGATTGAACAGGCGGGGCACCAGCGGAGTGGATTCCCGGGCCAGTCCGCGGCTAACCAGCAGCGTCGTCTCCCCCAAGCGGTACTCTCCGCCCGCATACTTGGGAAAGAGCCCCTGTCCGGGGGCGTATAAGCCATTGATGATCCCCGGGAGCCGCCACTGTCCCCCATGGGCGTGGCCGGACAGCACCAGATCGAAGCCATAAGGAAGGCAGTCCCCGATCCTTTCCGGCCGGTGGGAGATCAGGATGCCGAACCTGCCATCCGTCCTGCCTGCGGCACAGGCCTCCAGCTGTTGAAAAAACGCCTCGCGTCCTCCCGCGGGGTCATCCACCCCGCAGATTTCCAGCGTCTGGGCGCCCACCGTCAGCGGCAGGCAGTCTCCAGCCAGAACATGCACGCCCCTGGAGGCAACCGCCTCCTTGGCCCATTCGATCTTTTCACGGCGCCATTCATGATTGCCCGAAACATAAAAGCTGGGCCAACGCCCGCCGATATACTCCAAGACGGTCAAGGTATTGTCCGGCGGCAGGGAGTCGTCCAGGATGTCCCCGCCCAAAAGGACCAAATCGGGAGTATGGTCATCCAGGATATCCAGGAGTTCCCTTTGTCCCTTTCCATAACGGCAGCTGTGGAGGTCGGCCAGAAAAGCGAGCCGGACCTTTTGGTGTATTTTGACCGATCTTATGGCGTACTGCGGCACCGTCAAGCGATTAAATATCATCCACACCTCTTGTCTGTTAGGGTTTTATTCTATCATACGCACAGAATCATGGCTCAATTCTAACAGACTTGCCGCATTTTGCAAAGCAAAAGCTGTCGGCATGGTCAAAAGCTTGAGCAAATCGCAGCTCTGCACCGGCAGACGGCTTAATAAGCCCCCGCCCCATCATTTACCCGCTGTCTGTAAGCAGGCGCTCTGCTCTTGACCCTGCATACGCTTACCAGCCGCAGACGTAATAAGCGCAGCGGACGGCCCCCGCGCTGACAAAAACCGCCGGCCCCGTAAAAGGCCCGGCGGTTTGTCTGTTTATCGGGGGGCCACTTGGCAGAAGGCTTCCACCGACCCTTCTCTGGCCTGGAGCAGCTCCAGGCAGAGGCCGTCGGGCAAGCGAATCCAATTGCGGCCCTGAGGCAGTTCTGTAACGCCTCTGGCATAAGCCTTATCCAGGGTATCTTCCAGGTCTTCCACCATAAAGCCCAAATGGCCCATCCGTCCCTCGGGGCCCCGGAACCCGGGATCGGCGATCAGCTGCACGCCGCCATGGAACCATACCTGTTCCGGCGCGCCTGGGTCTCCCGCCGTCTCCCGAACCTCCAGCCCAAGCACCTCACGAAAAAAGGAGATATGCCATGCCATATCCCGGACATAAAAGGCCGCGTGATCCAAAAAGGAAGCTACTTGAAAAGTCATTTTTCCCTCTTTTCTTTTCTATCAAAGCCCCAGGATTTCTTTTACCTGCCGGATGCAGCGCTCCGGGCTGCTGAATGTCGGCAGCCCGGTGACAGCCGCCACATCGGCCTCCAGATGGGCCATGGAAGCCTGCGCCAGCACCACGACGTCCCATCCCTTGACCAGAGACGCTCTTTCTTTTACCATCAGGTCGTGGGTGGCCATATCGCCCCGCCTCATAGCCGCATAGGCGGGCTCGTTGTCCTCCGCCTCCAGAACGATTTCCTTCCCCTGGCGGGCGGCTTCTTCCCTAAGCTTCTGCTGAGTGGGGCCCAAGGTGCTCATGGCAGTGGCCAGCACCTTGATGCGGCTTCCTGCCGCCACGGCCGCCTGGGCCATAGCGTCGTCGATGGCCACCAGAGGCGTCCTGACAAAGGGACGGATCTGCCCCACCGCAGGCGACAGGGTGGAGC
>JAEXZK010000059.1 GCA_023451415.1 Bacillota bacterium
ACGCCCCATTCCTCGTCGTGATACCGGGCATACAGCTCTGAGCCTTCGTCCACCCAACTGCAGCGTCTTGGCATTTTTCCACCTCCGTTCTCCCGCATCTCCTCATTTTGCCCGGCGGTAAGGATACCATTGATAAACAAAGGGCAACATGCCGGATGTTGATTTTGCCGCCAAAAACCTGTTGGCTCTTATACACGGATGGCATTCTGTTTTATTGTATCACGCCCTCCCCGCCTCCGGCAAGACGTCGGCGGAAAGGAACCCGGATGTTGTAACCCTTCCCGGTTTGTGTTATTCTATATAGAAAGTATCAGCGGCCAAGGGACCTCCACCGTCCGAAGGCACCCGGTTCTGCCGGCTGCGGCCCTGGGTCAGGCCCGGCGCTTCCCTTTACGGTCATGGGGGCTGCGAAACAGGCAGGGGTGCGCCCGCCTCGGCGCTGCAAGCCCTGCCCCTGCCGCTGATGCAAAGGATTTTGGATAACAAGGAGCGATCATATTGATGGACTGGCTGCGCAGAATGATGATGGGTAGATACGGAGTGGATCAGTTGTCCTGGGTGCTGTGCGGGGGGTATTTTCTCTGCCGGCTGCTCTGGATCTTTACCCACTGGGCCTGGCTCAGCTATCTGGAGCTGGCGCTGATGGTTTTCTGCCTTTACCGCATCTTTTCCCGGGACATTCCCCGGCGGCAGGCTGAAAACCAGGCTGTCCTTTCCTTGTGGAGCCGGGTGAGGGGCGGAGCCGGCGGGGCCGTCTCCGGCGCTTCGCTGCGGGAGAACGCCGCTTCCTTCTCCGACCGGATGAAAAAGGCGGCGACCCACAAAACCTTTGCCTGCCCCAGCTGCGGCCAAAAGCTTCGCGTCCCCCGGGGCAGAGGCAAAATTGCCATCTCCTGCCCCAAATGCGGTACGGAATTCATCCGCAAGACCTGACGCCCCGGGTTCCATCATCATGTCAATGGAGGGATCTCAGCCCATGAAAGCCACTCACGCCAAGGGCATCCTGTTTATCGGGGTCCTTTTTGCTTCCCTTTCCGCCATTTTTGCCCGGTATTCCGACGCCCCCGCCCTCATCATCTCCCTGTACCGCATGGCGTGGAGCGTCCTGCTCCTGCTGCCCGCGGTTCTCCGTCCCGCATGCCGGGCGGAGCTGAAGTCCCTGTCCCGCCGGGAGGTGGGGATGAGCCTGCTCAGCGGGATCTTTTTTGCCCTGCATCTGTTCCTGTGGTTTGAATCTCTCAACCACACCAGCATCGCGGGCGCCTCTGTGCTCCTGAGCACCGAGGTGGTTTTTGCCGCCCTGGGCTTCTCCTTCCTTCTGCGGGGGCATCTGCCCACCATGGCCGTAACCGCCATTGTCATATCCATGGCCGGCAGCGGGCTTGTGGCCGTGGGCGGGGAGGGCTCTCCCCACCTTTACGGCAATCTTCTTGCCCTGGGGGCGGCGGTGGCTTCCGCCGTCTACACCCTCATCGGCCGGTCGGTCCGCGCCCGGATAAGCACCACCAGCTACACCTTCCTGCTCTATTGCTCCTGCCTGGCCTGCCTGCTGCTCATGGTCCTTGCCACAGGCACACCCCTCCTGGGCTACTCCCCCAAGGAGCTGCTCATCGCCCTGGCGCTCTGCATCACCTGCAACTTCCTGGGCCACAGCATCTTCAGCTGGTGCCTGCGGTATCTCACGCCCTCCTTTGTGTCGGCGGCAAAGCTGGCGGGGCCCCTGGTGGCCACCGTTCTCGGCCTGCTGCTTTTCCGGGAGATCCCCCATCTTACGGAGATCATCGGCGGCGCCATTATCCTGGGCGGCCTCTATCTCTACTGCCGGGTGGAGCAGGCTGAGGCTGAACTGGACGGTCTGGCCGCCCCGGCCGGCCGGACGGAATAGCCCCTATTCTCCAGTGAGGGAAATAGCCTATGTGTACGGATATTGTAAACCTGACGGAAGAGAACCTTGCGGATGAACATCTGTGTTGCATCATCCGCAGCAAAAAGCCCCACCCAGGTGTCGAAGCAAAGCGTCAATGGCTTTCCGGCCGGCTGAAGGAAGGCCATGTCTTCAGGAAATTGAATACAAAGGCTGCGGTTTTTATCGAATATGCCCCCCCTTGAAACCGCATGGGCCCCTGTCGTCGGCGATAACTACTATTATATCTACTGCCTATGGGTCGCCAGCGGCTATAAGGGCAAAGGGTACGGGCGGTCGCTGATGGAATACTGCCTGGCCGATGCCAGAGCGCAGGGCAGGTCCGGCGTTTGCATGCTGGGGTCAAAAAAGCAGAAGAACTGGCTTTCCGACCAGTCCTTTGCAAAGAAATTCGGCTTTGAAGCGGTGGATGCCACCGATAGCGGCTATGAGCTGCTTGCCCTTTCCTTTGACGGAACAGCACCGAGGTTCGCGCCCGGCGCTAAAGCTGAAGCAATAGAAAGCCGGGAGCTGACAATTTACTATGATCTCCAGTGCCCTTATATCGGGCAAAGCATTGAGATGGTAAAGACGCATTGTGAAGCAAGCGGCATCCCCGTATCCTTCCTCCAGGTGGACACGCTGCAAAAGGCAAAGGAACTGCCCTGCGTTTTTAACAACTGGGCCGTCTTTTACAATGGCAAATTTGAAACCGTCAATTTGTTGGATGACGCCTCTTTAAAAAGGCTCCTCAAGCAGGCGCAGACGCCGCGACCCACAGTGGACGGCCCTGCCGCCTCATAAATCAACCCCATCCCAACAGCCAAAGCGCCCCGGGAGCGGCCTGCCGCCGCCTCCGAGGCGCTTTTCTATGCACACAATATCAGCCACGCTGCTTTTGCGGAGTATGAAGC
>JAEXZK010000074.1 GCA_023451415.1 Bacillota bacterium
CCCCTATGGCCTGCTGCCCTCGGTGAGCCCCTCTTTCCCCACCCCTTCGGACAAGCTGCCCCAGGAGCTCAGCGACGTGGACCAGCACCATCTGGACGAGCTGTGGCGTGTGGCCAACGAGTATGACACCCGCATCCACACCGAGTGCTACGGCGGCTCCATCCACACCATGGTCAAGGCCAAGAACCCTCTCCTTGGGCCCAGGGTCCACCTGGAGCACTGCTCCGGCTGCTCCTTCAAGGAGCAGATGATCCTCAAGGAGACCGGCACCGGCGTGGGGGTCACCTTCCAGTCCACCACCCCCGTCATCCCCATGATGCACATGGGCATCAAGATGGCCATCGGCAGCGACGGCCCCAAGCTCCTGGGCAACGCCGACATGTTCCAGTGCATGAGGATGACCAAGATCCGCCACCAGGACGACTCCATCTTCTCGGGCAACGATATGTGGAACCTGCCCGCCGCCAAGCTCCTGGAGATGACCACCATCGACGCCGCCCAGATCATCGGCTGGGACGACGACCTGGGCTCCCTGGAAGTGGGGAAGAAGGCCGACGTCATCACCGTCAACCTCCTCAATTCCCGGATGACCCCCCGGTTCAACATCGTGGACACCATCGTCATGCTGGGCGCGGGCGGCGACGTTGACAATGTCTTTGTGGACGGCTGCCAGCTCCTGGACAAGGGCCAGGTGGTAAGCGTCAACGAGGAGAAGGTCCTTATGGAGGCCCATGAGGAGGCCCGTGCCACCCTGGAGCGGGCCGGGATGCAGGCGTTCATGAACGCCGAGCCCGCCTGGGGCCAGGTGCGCCGCTACCCCACCGACGTGCACTTTGACCTGGAATGGCAGCGGAAGGACGGCGGCTACTATTGACGGCCCTTCCCCAGCGGGAACCCCTGGAGGCCCTGGCCGCCGCCATGCCCAAAATCGACCTCCACTACCATCTGGAGGGAGGCGTCCGGGCGGAGACCCTGTCCGCCATCACCGGGGACCCGGACACAGAGGCTATCCGGCGGAAGCTGACGGTCTCTCCGGACTGCGCCAGCCTCAGCGAGTTTCTCGGTAAATTTGATTATATTTCCCCCCTGCTCCAAAGCCCCCGGGCCTTGAGGCTGGCCGCCCGGGCGGCGGTGCAGGAGGCGGCGGAGCAAAACCTCTGCTATCTGGAGGTGCGGTTTGCCCCCGCCTACCTGGCCACGGCGGAGATGGACGTGGAAGCCGCCATTGCCGCCGTAACGGAGGGCCTCCGGGAGGGAAGCAGGGACTTCGGCGTCCCGGCGGCGGCCATCGTCTCCCTGGGGCTGACCACCCCTGTGGAAGCAAACCTGGATATTGTGCGGGCCGCCCTCCCCTGGCTGGGCAAAGGGGTGACGGCCATTGACGCGGCGGGCCCCGAGGCGGAGATCCCCCTGGAGACCCAGGCGCCTGCCCTCCGTCTGGCCCAGGGTCTGGGCTTCCCCCTCACCCTCCACGCAGGGGAGGCAGCGCCTCCCGCCAGCATCGCCAGGGCGGTAGAGCTGGGAGCCGTCCGCATCGGCCACGGCACCAGCCTTTGGCGGGACGGGGCTCTGATGGAGCGTCTGGCCCGGGAAAAGATCGGCCTGGAGATGTGTCCCACCAGCAACCTCCAGACCAAGGCCATCGCCAACTGGGGAGAGTACCATATCCGGGAGTACTTCGAGGCCGGGGTGCCCCTGACCATCTGTACCGACGATCCCGCCATCTCCGGGATCACCCTGACGGAGGAATACCTGCTGGCTATGTCTGTGCTGGGCTTTGCCCCGGCGGAGATGGAACGGGTGGTCCTCGGCGGCGTGGAGATGTCCTTCGCGCCTCCCGCCTTGAAGGAGACCCTCAGGGCCAAGGTGCGGGCGGGGTTTACCGCTTTGAGTCTCTGACCCCGGACATCCCCCGGCCCCGGGAGAAAAAAAGGAGCACGGCGCAGCCGTGCTCCTTTTTTCGTTGGTATCTGCTAGTCCTTGATCTCCCACTTGTCGCAAAGGGCGTCCACCTGGTCGGCGAACTTGGCGATATCGCTGTTGGCGCCTTCCTCGTAGCGGTTGGAGACACGCACCAGACGCTGTACCGCGGCCACCAGCCGGGCAAAAACACCGCTGGGCTGTTTGGCCTTGGGCTTCTGCTGGGGCTGGCGCTTGACGCCGGGCTCCAGGCAGGCCCCGGTGGCCAGGTCATAGACGGCCCCGAAGTAGGGGGCGGCCACCTCCACCTTGTTCCGGGAGGCGATGAGGGCGGCAAAGGAATCGCAGACCTCGTCCTCGCCGTGGACCACAAAGACCTTCTGGGGCTTGGGGGAAAAGGCGTCCAGCCAGCGCAGCAGGCCAGCCTGGTCGGCATGGCCGCTGATACCGGGCATCCGGACGATCTTGGCCCGGACGTCGATCTCCTCACCGAAGAGCTTTACCGATTTGGCGCCTTCGATGAGGGCGCGTCCCAGCGTTCCCCCGGCCTGGAAGCCGACAAAAACCACGGTGCACTCCCGCCGCCACAGGTTGTGCTTCAGGTGGTGCTTGAT
>JAEXZK010000160.1 GCA_023451415.1 Bacillota bacterium
ATCTTTGCCAGGGGCTCTATTACGCCGGCGACTTCCGGGGCGCGGCGCAGGTTCTCTCCTCCCTCACCCTGACGCCCAGGACGCAGCCGGTCCTCGCCGCCATTTACTACAATATGGCCGCCAACCTGGATACCACCATGGGGTACATCGGACGCATTCCCGGCTATCGGGAGGCCGTCCGGAGCCTTTATCCTCAGAATAAGCCCAATTCATCCCTTGCCAAAACCATCCTCGCCTGCCTGGATATCCTGGATGCCTGCCAAATGGAGCAAAATGGGGACACCCAGGGCCTGAGGCAGTTTCTGGACCGCCAGCTGACCCGGGCTACCCATCCGTTCCAAGCTGTCACTGTCCGCTTTAAGCTGGGCAGGATCTGCCTGGCATCCGGAGAACGGGAAAGCGCCCGGAACCACCTGAAATTTGCCGCCCGGTATGGGGGCACCATGTATCAGGCAAAGGAGGCCCGGGAGCTGCTGGCGCAGATGGATCACTAGCGGGGGCGCTTCCTGCCGGGCCCTGCAAGGGCTTTTTCTCGGCCCGAAGCAGCACCGCTCCGGCGGCTCATTATCCGGTCCTTTTGTCTCCGCTTTTGACGGCGCCGGTCCGGCTTTTCCCCTCGGAAGGCCACGGAGGTTTGTGAGGGAGATGAAATGCCAGCCGGGCCGCTGCCCGGCAAAAAATTCCCAGGCCGGATATTTTTCTTCGAAAAGTCCATTGCCTCTTGCCCACCGGGCAGGCGGCAAACAAAAAAACGCTCTGGAAAGGCTGCCTGCGCATCCTTCCGGGGCGTCTTTGTCTTTTTTGACTACTGCTCCAGCAGCCGCTGGATGATCTCCACCGCGTCGTCTATGTACTGGGAAAGGGTCTTTTCCACCGTCCCGGCCACAAAGGTGCTGCACTTGGTCACCGGAATCAGCACCCGGTGGGCGGGGCTCTCCGCCACGGCGGCGGCCATCTCGGGGGTGAATTCCCCCATCATGGAGTTGGCCAGCACAATGCCCATGGGTCCGGCGATAATATCCGCCCGGGGGCAGTTGACCACCACCGGATTGAGGCCGGTGGCCCCCGCGTCCGCTCCCGCCCGGAGCATGGCCGAGGTAGCCATGGTGTTGGTGCCCACCGCCAGGATGCGGGCCGCCACATTCTGCTGCCGCAGCCGTTCCACCAGGCTTTTGCCAAAGCCGCCGCCCTGGCCGTCTATGATCAGGATGGTTTTCATTTCTGTGGTCCCTCCTCTTTCCGTCTTCCGGGCAGCCTACACATACCCCAGTATCCCCCGGACGCTTACTTCTCCGGAGGCAATGGTCTTTACTGTCTCCCCCACCCGGACTACCAGCCCGCCGTCGGGGGCGATGTCCAGGGCCTGGCCTTCCTCCGTGCCCAAGGGGGACAGGATGGTCACATGGGCCCCCAGGGTACAGGAAAGGGCCTTCAGCTCCTCCACTTTGTCGGGCCCGGGGTCGCTGAGCCACCGCTCCTGGGTAAAAATGCGGTCCATCTGCCGAATAACAGCGGCGGCCACCTGGGGCCGCGTCACATCGGCCCCCGCCTGATGCAGGCTGATGGCCTTTTCCCGCAGCTCCGGGCCAAATTCCCGCTGGCCCACATTGATGCCGATACCCACCACTGCATGAGTCACCCGGTTATTCTCCCCGTCTGTGACCAGCTTTGTCAGGATGCCGCAGACCTTCTTCCCCTCCAGGATGATATCGTTGGGCCATTTGATCCGGGGTGAAAGGCCGCACTCCTCCTGGATGGCCCTGCACACCGCCAACCCCGCAAAGGAAGTGAGGAGGCTCAGGGCTCTGGGGCCGCAGTCCGGCTCCAGGATCATGGAAAGATAAACGCCCTCCCCCGCGGGGGATTCAAAGGACCGGCCCATCCGGCCCGCGCCCCTGGTCTGCCGGTCCGCCGTCACCACGGTGCCGTGGCCCGCCCCATCCAGCGCCAGCCGCTGGGCATAGGTGTTGGTGGAATCCACCTCGGGCAGAGCCACCAGAGCCCCCCGCCGGTCCGCAGGCAGCAGGGAGGCAATGACCTCCCGTGTCATCACATCGGGGAGGCCGGCCAGCTGGTAGCCCCTCCGGGGGGCCGACTGGATCTGGTATCCCTGTGTCCGGAGCTTCTCCATTTCCTTCCAGACCGCCGCCCGGGTCACTCCCAGGCGGCTGGCCAGTTCCTCCCCGGAGACAGGGGTCCCCCGTCCGGCCAGAAGGAGCTCCGCCAGGCGTTCACCCAGGGAATTCTCTTTTTCCTCCTTCATTTCCGTCCTCCTCTCGGCTTTATCACTTTGTCTATGATAATCCAAGAGCGCTGCTCAAGTCAACTAAATTTGTTGACAGCTTTTCCGGCGGCTGGCGGCAAATTTCTAAATAAAGTGGTATAATAACCACAAGGTGGTTATTATACCACTCCCATGCGCGGGGCCATCCGCGCTGATAGCGCTCCGGCCCCCATGCGCCATGACGCCATGGGCAACGCCCCGGCGTCATCTCCAACCGCAAGGCGGTTATTATACCACTCCCATGCCCAGGGCCCTGCGCTGCTGCAATACCATACCCGCCGGGCGGCTACTGTCATATGTAAAGGGGAACGAGCTCATGTCCAGCTTTGTGGAACTCAAAGGCGTCTATAAGCGTTACCGGATGGGCGAGGTGGTCATCTCGGCCGCCGACGGCGTGGAATTCAACATCGAGCAGGGCGAGTTCGCCGTCATTGTCGGCCCTTCCGGCGCCGGCAAAACCACCGTGCTCAACATGCTGGGGGGGATGGATACCTGCGACGAGGGTCAGATCCTGGTGGATGGCAGCGACATCAGCCGGTACAGCCGCAAAGAGCTTATCGGCTACCGCCGGTACGACGTGGGGTTTGTCTTCCAGTTCTACAATCTGGTGCAAAACCTCACCGCCCGGGAGAATGTGGAGCTTGCCGCCCAGATCTGCCGGGACCCCCTGGACGCCGGGGAGGTGCTGCGCCAGGTGGGGCTGGGGGAGCGGATGGACAACTTCCCAGCCCAGCTCAGCGGCGGCGAGCAGCAGCGGGTGGCCATTGCCCGGGCCCTGGCTAAGAATCCCAAGCTGTTGCTGTGCGACGAGCCCACCGG
>JAEXZK010000170.1 GCA_023451415.1 Bacillota bacterium
GGGATGTAGTTCTCATTCTCGTAGATGTTGTAGCCCATGCGGTTATCCGCATAGGTGTAGCCGGGCATGGGGGACTGGTTCTCCTCGGTTTCGCTGATATACAGCCAGCGCACCGAGAGCAGGTCCCGCAGGGCGGGATATTTGGTCTCCGGCTTGGAGGAGACGTCCCGCTTTACCCCCACCTCGGGGTAAAACTCCATGATGGAAGTGGGGATCACGCTGTGGAAGCATTGGATATTGGGCAGGTTCCAGTACATCCCCAGGTTGTCGTTGCCTTTGTAGATATCGCTGCGGGCAAAGGACTCCGATTCCATGGCCATCTGATCCCGGCCGGGGAGGGCCGCCTCCACGATCCACCGGTTGTTGAAATAGGTGGCCTTGCCTATGAGCATGGAAAAGAAAGTGAACAGGAAACAGCTGACCAGGATGGAAGAAAAGAGAATGTCGCGGTACTTGGGATGGGTGCGGAAGTGGCGGATCAGCACCACCGCCACCACGAAAAACACCACTGTTATGGCGCTGGTGGCCAGAAACCGCTCCAGCTGCTTGTACATGCCGAACTGCCACTCGCCGTCCACCAGCTTGGGGGTGAGGCCGGACATCACCAGGAGGATGCCGATGACGATGCCGGTGGTCCGCAGGCCCCGGGTCATGTACCGGTCCCCCCGGGTCTCGCATTCCTCCAGCGCCTTGGCCGTGGCCAGCACCATCAGCAGGGTGGGCATATAGAACCAGCGGGTGTAGTAGGAGTAGTTGAGCAGCACAAAAAGATGGTTGAGCATGGGGATAAAGGCCATGACCCCGCAGACGATAAGCAGGGTGCGCAGCCAGTCCTTTTTGCGGGAATAGCAATAGGCCAGCACCCCCGAAGCGCTGAACAGCGGGATATACGCCGCCAGGGAGGACCACTGGGCCCCGTGATCGGGGAAGAAATTGTTGAGGGCGGGCAGGTCGGGGGCAAAAAAGATGCTGTGGAGGATGCCCAAATACCGCTGAGGGTTGCTGTAATACCACAGGGAGGGCCCCAGAAGGATATTATCGGCAGTGGTGCGGGGGTTGCCCATGATGGCCAGCACCGAGGGGAGGAAGGCCGCCATGGCAAGGCCCATCCCCACCACGGCTTCCACCGTCAGGCAGCAGAACTTCCGCAGGGTCAGCCGCCACTGGGGGGAGGTGAGCCTTGCAAAGAAGTAGACGATGACAAAGACCACCTCGCCGATGAAGAACCAGTAGTTGACCACGGCGTTGACGGTGATGGCCAGAGCAAAGCAGCCCCGTTTGTTCTCGGTCATGGCCTTTTCCAGCCCCACCAGCAGCAACGGGAAGAAAATAATGGCCTCGTGGAAGTGGTTAAAAAAGATATTGTAGACCGAAAATCCCGAAAATGCATAGAGCAGCGAGCAGAACATGGCGTAGTCCTGGTTCTTGACAAAGCGGCGCAGATACATGAAGGCCGTGACGGCGGCGCAGGCCGACTTGAGCATCAGCAGGGGCGCCATCAGGTGGGGGGTAAAAGAGGCCGGGAAAAGCAGCGTCAGCCAAAAGAAGGGGCTGAACAGCAGGTAAAAGCTGTAAGAGCCCAGGAAATTGGCCCCCAGGTCGGTCTTCCAGTTCCACCAGATCTCCCCGTTGTGGATGGCCTCGTTGGCCAGCTGGTAGAAGGGTATCTGCTGGACGTTAAAGTCCCCGTAATAGAAAAAATATCCCTTGTCGTAGATGATATAGGGCAGGAAGGCGGCTGCCGCCACGCACAGCCCCAACAGGAACACCTGCAAGTACCTCTTGCGGACGTCCTGAGCATTTTCGATCAATCGTCTCACTCCTTGCTCGCTTGTTTGCGGAAAATAATATGTCCCGGCCCCCGGGGCCCCTGCCGTCCTGGTCATAGAGCAGTATACCATGGGCGGAGCCCAAATGGTACACCCTCCCTGCTCCCCGGGCACAGCCATACCGCAGTTAGTATACCACATTTTCCCTGTAAAAAAACCCCGCTGCACAGGTGTTGTGGATTTTTTGCCGCCATGGTATGATAGAAAAGTATCTTTTAGTCAAAGGAGCGCGGCATTTTATGGGATATAGTTTTTTTGCCATGCTGGGGAGGATGAAATACATCAGCCGCTGGGGCCTGATGCGCAGCACCCATGGGGAGAACCTCAGTGAGCACACACTGGACGTGGCCTACATCGCCCATGCCCTCTGCGCCATCCACAACAGCCGCTTCGGCGGGTCGCTGGACTGCGGGCAGGCTGTCCTGTACGCCTTGTATCACGACTGTTCCGAGATCCTCACCGGGGATATGCCCACCCCCGTCAAGTACCAGAACCGGGTGCTTCAGGATGCCTACAAGGAAGTTGAGCGGGACGCCGCCCGCCGCCTTCTCACCCGGCTGCCCCAGGACCTGCGTCCCGGTTTTCAGCCTTGGTTCCAGCCTGACGGGGAGTACCGTTCCCTCGTCAAGGCCGCGGACAAGCTCTCCGCCCTTATCAAATGCATCGAGGAGCGCAAGGCCGGCAACAGTGAGTTTGACCGCGCCTACGAGACCACCCTGGAAAGCCTCCGGGCCATGGATATGCCGGAGGTGGAGGTCTTTGTCCGAGAGTTCATCCCCGCTTACAGCCTTACCCTGGACGAGCTGTAAACTTTCAGGAACACAGAAGGCTCCAGGCTTCGGCCCATCCCCAGGCTCCGGGGACCTGCTCCGCTCCGGCTTCTCCTGTGCGGCAGGCCCGCCGCCGGGCTGGGGCGTATCTCCTGTTTTGGCCGAGAAGCGAGCCGCCGGCCACCGGCAAGAA
>JAEXZK010000021.1 GCA_023451415.1 Bacillota bacterium
TCCGTTTCCAACAGCCTGGTGGCCGATGGCTGCATCATTGAAGGCCAGGTGGAGAACTCCGTTATTTTCCGCGGCGTGCGCATCGGCAAAGGCGCCGTGGTCAAGAACTCCATTGTCATGCAGGGGACGGTCATTGAGGACAACGCTGAACTGAGTTATGTGGTAGCTGACAAGGATGTCCTCATCCGGGATGGCCGGAAGCTGGGAGGATACCTCACCTATCCCTTGTACCTCCCCAAACTGACCCATGTATAAGCGGCATGCGTATGCTGCAAATTCAAGCCCTGGAACATCCGTAGCCCAACACCCATGGAAAGGAAGGTAGGAAATATGAAAATCTTATATGCTGCAAGCGAGGCCCGTCCTTTTATTGCTTCCGGCGGCCTAGCCGACGTGGCAGGTTCCCTGCCCGCGGCCCTGAGCAAGGAGGGAGCCGAGTGCCGGGTGGTCCTGCCCCTCTATTCCGACATCCGCCAGGAACTGAAGGATTCCATGCGGTACATCACCCATTTTAATGTCCCCCTCTCCTGGCGCAACCAGTACTGCGGGCTCTTTGAGGCCGAGCACGAGGGCATAAAGTACTACTTTGTGGACAACGAGTATTACTTCAAGCGCAGCGGTAACTACGGTTTCTATGACGATGCCGAGCGGTTTGTATTTTTCTCCAAGGCTATCCTGGAGATGCTGGTGCGCATTGACTACACCCCGGACATCATCAACTGCAATGACTGGCAGACAGCCATGGTTCCGGTGTTCCTCAACGTCTTTTACCGGGATGTGGAGAAACTGCGTTCGGTCCGCACTGTCTTTACTATCCATAACATCGCTTATCAGGGCAAGTACGGTATGGAGATTGCCACCGACATCTGCGGCCTCACCGACGAAGGCATCAGCATGGTTCGGTACGACGACAACGTCAACATGATGAAGGGCGCCATTGAGGAGAGCGACATGGTGAGCACCGTAAGCCCCAGCTACGCCGAAGAGATCCTGGACCCCTGGTTTGGCTTCGGCCTGGACCGCATCCTCAGGGATAAGCGTTACAAGCTGTGCGGCATCCTCAACGGCATCGATGTCAAGGCCTACAACCCCAAGACGGATGTAGAGATCTTTAAGACTTACGGCGTCCGCAGCCTGGACGGCAAGGCTGTCAACAAGCAGGAGCTGCAAAAGTCCATGGGTTTGGAGCTGGACCCCGAAAAGCCGGTCATCGCCATGATCACCAGGCTGGTGGGAATGAAGGGCCTGGATTTGGTGCGGTATATCTTTGACGCCATTGTGGCCGAAGGGGTGCAGTTTGTGGTGCTGGGCACTGGAGACTATATCTATGAGAATTTCTTTGGAGAGATGGCCCGGCGGTATCCCGGGGCGGTAGCCATGCGCAAGGGCTTCCTGCCCGATGTGGCCCGCAAAATCTATGCCGGCGCCGATATGCTGCTGATGCCCAGCAAGAGCGAGCCCTGCGGCTTGAGCCAGATGGTGGCCCTCCGTTATGGCACCATCCCCATCGTCCGGGAAACCGGCGGCCTCCGGGATTCCGTCACCGACATGGGGGAGGAAAAAGGCAACGGCTTTACCTTTAAGACCTACAACGCCCATGACATGCTTGGGGCCACCAAGCGGGCCCTGGACCTTTACGGCAACAAGGAGCTGTGGCGCAAGGCGGTGACGCGGGCCATGGGCTGCGACTTCAGCTGGGAGCAGTCGGCCAAGAAGTACATTGAGATGTACGAGAAGGTCCTGAGCAACTAAACGCCCCTGATGGGGAATACACAGGCGGTATGCCGCCGAGGAGAGACAAAACACTTGACGAAAAATCACAACCGATCTGTTGAAAAGCAGCCCTGGCAGATATACCTGCTGTATGTCGCATTGGGCATTGCGGTGGTCCGCCAGGGCTCCGCCATCCTTACCATTATCTATTTGCTCCAGGCCGGCGGCCTGGACGCATTCCCCGACCTCATGGCCTGGATCAGCCTCACTATGTCCGCATCCACAGCGGTGCTGGCTCTGATGTGCCTCTGGATGACGGCGGCCCGGCAGAGGTTTGCCCTCCGGTTTCTCCGGGGGTATGGGCTTTTCCTTTTGGGCGGCCTCCTCTACCTGGTGCCGGAGAACGTGCTGTATGCCCCCTTTGTCCTTTACTGCGGATGGTGCGGGCCCCTGTCCGCCCGTCTGGCCGATCCTCTGATACGGGAGGAGGAACGCGCGGAGGAAGAGGCGCGCGGGCCCATCAAACGGGCGGCGGCGCTCCTCTGCGGGGGGCTGCTGATCCTGCTGCTGGGCGCGGCCTGGTTCCTCAGCGGCTCCATGGGCGGAGACCCGCTGCTGGTACAGTGCCTGTCCCTGCCCATGTTGGTGTTGTGCCTCTATATTTTCATCGTCTATACCCGGAGGACCGAGCTTAACCTTATCTGCGTCCTCCTCAGCGTTCTGCCATTCCTCCTCAACTTTGTGGAGAAGGGCAAGAGTGCTTTTTCCGCTGTTTTGATGTGGATATCAGGGCTGATGGCAGTGGCATTTGTCGTTAATACGGTGCTGGTAACCATTCTCAACCACCTGGACAGCAAGCGGAACAGTTGAATATTTCCTTTGCGCGAAAGCCTGAGCGATATGCTGTATATTGCCCGGGCTTTTTGCTTTTTTACACAATGAGATAGGCTTTTTTAACAATTAGTTCATTGACTTTTTGAGCAAACAGTACTATATTGTTCTATATAGAACAGTTTAATATAAAACATAAATTGGAGGTGCACCATGGAGCGGGAAAGAGCCCTGGGGAGAGAGCTGCATGTGGTATCCAACCTTTTGGACCGGCGTATGAACAGCATTATCAGCGCCAATGGCGCGGAGGACATCACCCCGGTGCATGGCATTATTTTGGGCTATCTTGAACACAGGCGGGAGCTGGGGCAGGATGTGTATCAAAAGGACATTGAGGCGGAGTTCGACATCACCCGGTCCACCGTTGCCAGTACCCTGAAGCTGATGGAAAAGAAAGGGTATCTGCGGCGGGTGGGGGTTGCCCATGACGCCCGTCTCAAGCGCATTGAGCTCACCCCGGAGGGAAGTGCGGCCCATGAGCGGATATATGTGTCTATCCGGCAGACGGAAAAACTGCTCCAGGACACGCTGACGCCGGCGGAGTATCAGACGATGCTGGAGCTGCTGGGCAAGATGAAAGAGGCCCTCCTTTGACAGGGCGGCCGATGCCGCGCCCCAGCGGCAGCTGCATCAAATCATTGGACGCAACTTGTGATAACAGGAGGCATTGTTATGCTGAAAACTTTATTGTCTCAGGTGAAGGAGTACCGGCGGGATTCCCTGATGACGCCGGTGTTCACCATGCTGGAATCGGTGATGGAACTGGTGATCCCCTTGCTCATGGCAAAGATCATTGACAACGGGATCAGTGCAGGCAACATGGCAGTGGTTTACCGCTACGGGGCCCTGATGCTCCTGGCGGCGGCCCTTAGCCTCTGCTTTGGCATCCTGGCGGGCCGGTACGCGGCGCGGGCATCCTCCGGCTTTGCCTGCAACCTGCGGGAGGCGATGTACTGCAGCATCCAGCGTTTTTCCTTCTCCAATATCGACAAATACTCCACAGCGGGACTGGTGACCCGGCTGACCACCGACGTCACCAACCTTCAGAACGCATACCAGATGATCATACGGATGTGTGTACGCGCTCCGGTGATGCTGGTTTTTGCCCTGATCATGGCTTTCTCTATCAGCGCCCGGATGAGCACCATCTTTTTGGTAGCGATCCTTTTTCTGGGCGTATGTCTGGGCCTGATCGTGGCCGGGGCCATGGGGGCCTTTGAGGAGGTCTTCCAGAAATATGACGACCTCAACGCCGGCGTGCAGGAAAATGTTTCAGCCATCCGGGTGGTCAAATCCTTTGTCCGGGAGGGCTTTGAAACGGAAAAGTTCCGGGCCGCCGCCCAGCGGGTATACCAGCTGTTTGTCCGTGCGGAAAAGCTTATCAGCTTTAACAATCCGGCCATGATGCTCTCCATGTACGGCTGCATGGCGGCCCTCAGCTGGTTTGGCGCAAAAATGATCGTGGCCGGGAACCTCACCACGGGCCAGCTGACCAGCCTTTTCAGCTATGTTATGAACATCCTCATCAGCCTGATGGTGCTTTCCATGATCTTTGTCATGGTGACCATGAGCATCGCCAGCATGCGCCGTATTGCCGAGGTGCTCCGGGAGGAGCCGGATATCAGGACACCTGGGAATGCCGCCGGAGAGGTGGCGGACGGCAGCATTGCCTTTGACAACGTCAGCTTCAGCTACCGCCAGGGCCAAGGAAAGCCCGTCCTTCAGGGAATCGACCTGGAAATCCGGGCGGGGGAGACCATCGGTATCATCGGCGGCACCGGCAGCGCCAAAAGCAGCCTCATC
>JAEXZK010000227.1 GCA_023451415.1 Bacillota bacterium
CCGCCCAGCGCCAGGAGGGCCAGCATATTGGGCACCGCCATCAGGCCGTTGAGGGTGTCCGCCACCTCCCACACCGTCTCCAGATCCATGGACGCGGCCAGAACGGTCACCAGGACATAGGCGCCCCGGTAGAGGCCCACCGCTTTGGAGCTGCCTCCGGTGAGATGCTCCACCGCCCGCTGGCCGTAGTATGCCCAGCCTATGATGGCCGCCAGGGCAAAGCAGACCAGGGAGATGGCCACCACCGCCGAACCCCAGGGCCCCAGGCTGCGTTGGAAGGCTGCCGCGGTGAGGGCGGAGCCGTCCAGCCCCGAGAGCCATAGCGGACCGGAGGAGAGAAGGATCAGCGCTGTAAAGGTGCAGACCACCATGGTATCCGCAAAGACTTCAAAAATTCCCCACATCCCCTGCTCCACCGGGCTGTCGGTATCGGCGGAAGCGTGGGCGATGGGGGCGCTGCCCAGCCCCGCCTCATTGGTGAAAACACCCCTGGAAACCCCCATCCGCACCGCCTGGGCCAGGGTATAGCCTCCCGCGCCCCCCAGGGCGGCCTGCGGGGTAAAGGCGCACTGGAAGATCATTTCCAGGGCCCCGGGCACCTGGGCCCTGTTCTGCCACAGCACCATCCCTCCGCAGATCATATAAAACAGGGACATCAGAGGAATCGCCGCCTGGGTGAAGGAGGATATCCTACCGATCCCGCCCACGATGACCAGGGCAACCATCACCCCCGCGGCCAGGCCGCTGACGGCGGTGGGGATCTGGAAGCGGCTCTGGAGGGCCGCGGCCATGGAGTGGACCTGGGTGGCGCTGCCCATCCCAAAGGAAGCCAGCATACAGCAAAAGGAAAAAAAAGCCGCCAGCCAGCCGGCCCCCAGCCCCTTTTGGATATAGGTCATGGGGCCCCCCTGCCACCCGCCTCCCGGGGCCCGCTCCCGATAGTGGACGGCCAGCACCACCTCGGCGTATTTTGTCATCATCCCAAAGAAGGCGGATACCCACATCCAAAAGACAGCCCCCGGCCCCCCCGCCACAATGGCGGTGGCTATGCCCGCCACATTGCCGGTGCCCATGGTGCCCCCCAGGGCCGTGGTCATGGCCTGGAAGGGGCTGACCCCGCCGGCGCTCTCCCGCCTCCGGGAAAAGATGCTCCCCGCTGTGCGGCGGAGCACCGTCCCAAAGCGGCGGACCTGCAGCCAGCCGGTCCCAAGGGTGAAGCGCACCCCCACCCCCATCATAAAGGCCACCATAGCGGGCCCCCAGAGCAGGGCCCCCAGCAGCTCGTTCCATTCCAGCAAGCGCTCTATCACCTGTTCCGCCTCCCCTCTCCTTCCATTTGTATGGCGGTGGAAAGCCCAAAAGACCCCCGGTTGTCTGAAGCAACCGAGGGTCTTTTAGAAAGATTAAAATTTTATGGAGAGAAGCCGCCCTATCGTTTGGCGGGGATAATTTCCAGCCAATAGCCGTCAGGGTCATTGATGAAGTAGATGCCCATTTCCTTATTCTCAAAGCAAATGACGTCCATCTCTTTGTGATGCTTGTAGGCGGCGGCAAAGTCGTCAGTGGTAAAAGCGATGTGGGTCTCGTTGTCTCCCAGGTTGTAAGGATCCTGCCGGTCGGCCAGCCAAGTCAGTTCGATCTGGCAGCTGGAGGTTTTGTCTGCCATAAAGACCAGCTTGAACTTGCCTTCGGGGTTTTCCTTGACCCGGACCACTTCCAGGCCCAGAGCCTCCTGGTAGAACGCGATGCTCTTTTCCAAATCAAAGACGTTGATGTTGGTGTGTACCATTGTAAAGGACATCGGCTCCACCTCCCTTCTGTGCTTTTAGTATACCATCCGGAGCCCCTCGATTCATCCTTTTGGGGTAAAAGAAGGGTTACAATCGTATTACTACCGGCGGGCAATGGGTTACAAAGCGCAATAAAGGACGGGCTTTTGTTCATAATAACAGATATAACTTGTAATCTTTGTGCGTTTCTCCCTAAAATTTTCCTCTTTGGTTTTTAACTGATATAGTCCTCGATCATGGCGGTCAGTTCCTCATAGCTTGCGACGTAAAGGCCCTCCCGCAGCTGTTCCTGGTCATATTCGGGCAGGAGCTTGGTGTAGATGTCAAAAATCATCTCCGGCACCTCTTCCCCTTCCTTGATAATGCTCACCCGGCCCCCCCAGTCCTTGATGTAGTATCCGCTCTGGGGCTGGGAGGAGGAAGGCGCGGCCTCATAGGACCGGCTGGGGGGCTGTGCTGCCACAGCCGATGAGGGCTGGCCGCCCAGGCTGCTCCCGCCCACCGGCGTTTCCTCCGTATTCCGGCTTTCCTCCAGCACCGGTGCGGGGGCCGGCTCCGGCACCCGCGTCAGCGCTGTGCCGATGATCAGCGCTGCCGAAACTGCGGCCACCGCCGCCAAATATCTTTTGAACACAGCAGGATGTCCCCTTTCTTCCATTGTTCTAGGACAAGTATGGGCAGAAAAGCCTGAAATCATACAGTTTTGCGGGATGGGCTCCCGCAGGGCCAAGGTTTAAAAAATCGTAACACTATTTGCCATTTCTGTGGTATAATAACCGCATAGCGGTTATTATACCACCTATGGCCAAGACGACAAGCGCCTCGATGGCCAATGATCCCACTCGCTGCGCTCATGGTATCATAGCCGCATAGCGGTTATGATACTGGGATGCGCAGGCCATCCGCGTCACACGGCACTCCGGCTGGGGATACACAGCGATGCCCTTATGGCTGGGCGGCAAGCGTCCCTGTCCGCGGCAGTGCAGGTTTCCTGCCCAATGGCCGATTATCTTGTTTCTGCACTCACGGCGCCACACCGCAGAGCGGTTATTTGACAGCATTGTCCCTATTTCCTTCCCAACAGGAGGCGAATGTTAATATGAACCAATCCGGGAATTCTTCCGGCGGTGCGTCCCGCGGCGGCCGCAGCAGTTCTGGCAATTCACGCGGGGGGACTCCCCGCAGCGGCGGACAGCGGCGGGGCGCTTCCTCCGGCGGCGGGCCGGAGCGCAGCTCCAGAAAGCCAGCCAGTCCGGCCATCCGCGTCATCAAAAATATTTTCCGTGTCATAGCCGCCATTCTCATGCTGGGCATTATCGCCGGCTGTGTGGTGGGCTGCTGGCTGACGGTGTATGTATTCGATATTCTGGGTGATAACACCAAGATGTTCGACCTGGACGCCTTTAAGCTGAGCTACACCACCATACTCTATGCCGACGACCCCGAAACAGGTTCCCCCGTGGAACTCCAGCGTCTTTCCAGCCAGGATGGCAGCCGCATCTGGGTGGACTTTGCCGACATTCCCGACGTGGTCAAGCACGCCACTATCGCCGTGGAGGATAAGCGCTTTATGACCCACACCGGCGTGGACTTCCAGCGCACCATCGCCTCTTTTGTCAACCTGGTGGGCCAGAAGATCGGCCTTCCCCTTTATGATGGTACCCCCGGCGGTTCCACCATCACCCAGCAGGTGATACGGAACCTCTCCGATGACCGCGAAGTCTCCGTCCCCCGTAAGATACGGGAAATCTTCCGGGCCCTGAATCTGGAAAAGCACTACTCCAAGGACCAGATCCTGGAGTCCTACCTCAATGTCATCCCCTTCGGCAATAACACCAACGGCATCCAGGCCGCGGCCAACCTCTATTTCAACAAGGACGTGGGGGAGCTGACAGCCGCCCAAGCGGCCTCCATCATCGGTATCACCAACAACCCCACCCTTTACAACCCCTACACCAATTATGAGAACAACCAGGACCGCAAAGAGGACATCCTCTTCCTGATGCATGAGCAGAAATACCTCACCGACGCGGAATATGAAGCCGCTTTGGCGGAAAAGATCGTCTTTGACGAGAGCTCTGCCGAAAAGCGCTTTACCTATGATCAGAGCTACTTTGTGGATTACGTCATGGAAGACGTCATCAACGACCTGGTGGAAAAGCTGGGCTACACCGAAGCCGAAGCCACCTCGGCCCTGTACGGCGGCGGCTACCGCATCTACACCACCGTAGACCAGACCGTTCAGGGGAAGCTGGAAACCATCTACGAGAGCGTGGAGGAATACTTCCCCGCAGTGAGCAACGTGGATGAGTATCCCCAGTCCGCCTTTGTGGTGCTGGACCCCCGCGGCGCCATCAAGGGCGTGGTGGGCGGCACCGGCAAAAAAGAAGGCGCCCGGGTTTGGAACCGTGCCACCGACACCCGCCGGCAGCCTGGTTCCACCATCAAGCCCATCTCTTCCTATGCCCTGGCCTTTGAAAACGACCTGGTCAATTGGTCCACCCTCATCGAGGACGGTCCCTTTTCCATCAGCCCCGGTCCGGGGCAGCCGGAATGGAGCCCCCGGAACTATTACACTGGCTTCTATGGCTACATGATCCTGGAGGAGGCCCTCCAGCGGTCCACCAACATGATCCCCGTCCGCCTCTGCGATATGCTCACCCCCAAGTATTTGTGGACCTTTATGCACGACAGCCTCCATATCGGCTTGGTGGAGTCGGACATCGGCTACAGCCCCATGGCCCTGGGCTCCCTCACCTACGGCGTCACACCTATGGAAATGGCCGGCGCCTATCAGATCTTTGGCAACGGCGGCACCTACACCGAGCCCTATTCCTACACCAGGGTGCTGGATGCCAACGGCGAAGTGGTGCTGGAAAAGAACACCACCCCGACCCGGGTCCTCAGCTATGAGACCGCCACTGTTATGAATAAGCTTCTCCAGCGGGTCACTACCGGGCCTTATGGTACCGGCACCCGGGCCAAATTCCGTTCGGATATCCCTGTGGCGGGCAAGACCGGTACCACCGACGATGATGTGGACCAGTGGTTTATCGGCGTCACCCCCTATTATGTGGGCGTCTGCTGGATGGGATTTGACGAACAGATCGTTATGGAGGAGGACGAGAGCGGGCAGCGCGTTCCCGTCAAGGACGCATATGGCAACACCGTCCCTCACAGCATCGGGTACCGCAACCTCCCCTATCCGCCGCCGCTCCTCTGGAACACCGTGATGTCCTCCATCCATGAGGACCTGCCCGGCAAGGATTTTGAAGGCAGCGCCAGTGTTGTATCCCAGGCCTACTGCAAGGATACCGGCTATGCCGCCACCGCCGACTGTCCCAACACCGGCACCGGCTGGTACAAGCCCATGAACATCCCCACCCCCTGCCCCTACCACGGCTCGGGCCTGGAGGAAAACTTCCATCTGGCCGGCGATAAGCCATGGCTCAACGAGGAAGTTCCCAGGGATTCTGACGGGGACGGCGAAGATGACGAGGATAAGCCCCGCAAAAACACCTCCGGCGCCTGGTACAACGACGACTGATCCTCCAGCGCGCAAAAATCATCTGTTCCCGGAAGATCCTGTCAAGAGATACAATAAATATCCCCCCGCAAAGCGGGGGGGATTTCAGTTTCGGGCATAGCCCTAATACTACAGGCTACGCACAAGTCCGTCTTTTATTGGCCTGCCAGCCACGCATAGGATAACTAGATACC
>JAEXZK010000060.1 GCA_023451415.1 Bacillota bacterium
GCGGTGATTTTGCCGGTGGTGCCCGAGGTGACGCCCCCGGCGATCCGCCCCCGTTCCAGCACCATTACCTGCATCCCCCGGCGCTCCAGCTCCCAGGCGGTGAGGATTCCCGTCAGGCCGGCCCCGATGACCACGACCTGGGTGCTCCGGTCCCCCGGCAGGGGCTCCCGCCGGGCGATCTGGCAGTTTTGTGTCCAAATGGAATTCATCTTTCCACATCCTTTCCTTTCCAGTGTTTCCCCGGCGGGCCGGCTTATTCCACCGTTGCCAGTGGGGAGGCTTTGTGCTAAACTGAATTCATCTGCCTGTGGGCAAAGAAAGGAAGTTCAACATGCAAGATGATTTCCTGGAAAAGATTGTACCCCGCAGGGTGACCCCGGCTTCCCGCCTTTGTCAGGCGGCGG
Source organism: Bacillota bacterium (assembly GCA_023451415.1). GTDB lineage: Bacteria > Bacillota > Clostridia > Oscillospirales > Ruminococcaceae > Angelakisella. The sequence continues at coordinate 405 of JAEXZK010000060.1, forward strand.
TCCTGCTGGCGGCGGCGGTTGTCATCCTTTTGGGGCTCCTTTTTGCAGGGGCGTTCGTGGGAACTGTCATCGTCCTTGCCGCGGGCTGGGGCGCCTGGAAGCTGATCCAGCGCCAGCAGGTGGAATATGAGTACGCGGTGACAAGCGGCGAGCTGGACGTGGACGTCATTTACGCCCAGCAGAGCCGCAAACATCTCCTTACCGTGGCCCCCGGCCATGTAGAAGCACTGGAGCCCTGGAAGGGCGGCAGGATAGACGGAGGCATCAAGGTCATCGACTGCACCTCCGGCGCCGGTGCCCAGGGATGCTGGCGGCTGCTCTACCGGCAGCAGGGGCAGCGGTGCGCCCTTCTCTTTGAGCCCAGCGACGTCATGGTGGTGTCTATCCGGAAGTACAGTGCAGTCCGACGGGGCTGAAGGCATACCTTTGGGTAAATCGTCAAAGGTGTGAAAAAATCATGAACATTCTATGACATATTGATGCAATTCTCCGCTTGCGTCCCGCCTGTTCCACCGTTATAATAAAGAAAGAAACAGTCGAAAAACTGTTGACCAATATAAATCGGCCGATATGGGGCCGAAGTTTCTACCGGGCCGCCGTAAATGGTCCGACTATTGGGACAGGCTGGCAGGGGCCCCGCAGGAGAAGCGGACCTCCTGTGCTTTGCTTGTTCTCTGTGGAAAAAACGGCGGCGTCCCGGCCGCCGTTTTGCTTTTTATTACGTATGTTTGGGGCGGCAGCCTCCAACAATAATATGAAGGAACCATAGGAGGACAATTCATGGAAAGCTTTTTTAAGCTGAAAGAGCACGGAACAAACGTCAAAACCGAGGTCATTGCGGGCGTCACCACCTTCTTTGCCATGGCCTACATCATCTTTGTCAACCCCAACTACCTCTCCATGGCCGGCATGGACCAGACGGCAGTTATGGTGGCCACCTGCGTGTCCGCCGCCATCGGCTGTTTCCTCACCGCCTTCCTGGCCAACGTCCCCTTTGCCCAGGCCCCCGGTATGGGGCTCAACACCTTCTTCACCTTTACCCTCTGCTTCAGCATGGGCTACACCTGGCAGCAGGCTCTGACTGTGGTGCTGATCTCTGGCCTGCTCTTCCTGGTCGTCACCATCTCCCCCCTGCGCTCCAAGATCATCGCCTCCATCCCCAGCTTCCTCAAGAGCGCCATCTCCGCCGGTATCGGACTGTTCATCGCCTTTGTGGGCCTTTTCAACGCCGGCATCATCCAGGCCTTTGGCCCTGACGGCGGCAGCTACACCGACCTGGGCCCCATCACCCACGGCGCGCCCCTTCTTGCCATCATCGGGCTGATCATCACCGCCATCCTTATTGTTTATAAGGTGAAGGCCGCCATCTTTGTGGGCATCATCATCACTACCATCATCGCCTTCCCCATGGGCCTCACCTCTCTGCCCGAGAGCTTTACCCTGGCCCATATCGGCAACATTTCCCTGACCTTCTTCCAGTTTGACTTCAACATCACCGGAGTCGGCGTCATTTCCTTCTGCACTGCGGTGGTCACCTTTGCCATTGTGGATATGTTCGATACCGTGGGCACCCTCATCGGCACCGCCGGCAACGCCGGGATGCTGGATAAGGACGGCAACCTGCCTCACGGCGACCGCGCCCTCATTGCCGACGCCCTGGCCACCTGCGTGGGCGCCTGCCTGGGCACCTCCACCGTCACCACCTATGTGGAGTCCTCCACCGGCATCCAGGAGGGTGGCCGTACCGGCCTGACCTCTGCTGTCACCGGCTTGCTTTTCCTGGTCAGCGTCCTGCTGGCTCCTGTGGCCGGCATTATCCCCGGCGCCGCTACCGCCCCCGCCCTGATCATTGTCGGCGTCTATATGCTGGCCGGCGCCGCCAAGATCCAGTGGAATGACTTTGAGGTTGCCCTCCCTGCCTTCCTCACCATTGCTATGATGCCCTTTGCTTACAGCATCGCCGACGGCATCGGCTTTGGCTTTATCTCCTACACCGTCATCAAGGTGGCCCGGGGCAAGGCCAAGGAAGTCCCCGCACTGATGTATGTGCTGTCCGCACTCTTTGTGGTCATGTACATCCTTCTCTTCCGGTAAGCCGGAGGAGCCCATCCCCTCTGTATGACAAGCAAAAACAGCGGCAGACATTTTGTCTGCCGCTGTTTTTTGCGGTTTGGCACGGGCGAAGTCGTGTGCCCCCTTGTCGCTGCTCCGGGCAAAAAAGGGCTTGAGAACCAACCGGTTCACAAGCCCTTTTTGATGAAGCTCTTTTAAGCGCGCCCCGGCGGGGTCACCGCACCACGGACCGCTCCCGCCAGCGGCCGCGGAAGAAGGCCCAGCAGGAGATGGCAAGGCCCATGACCCAACCGATGGCGTAACAGAAGAAAATGTTGTCCCGGCCGAAGAAATGATCCATCAGGTAGGCGGCGGGGATCCGGGCAAGCCACAGGGAGATGAGGGTGGATATCATGGGAACCACCATCTCCCCGGCGCCGCGCATGACGCTGTTGAGGGTAAACATCACCGCCAGCAGGGCGTAGAAGGGGAGGATGCGGTTGAGGTAGGCCACGCCGGCAGCGATGACCGCGGGCTCGGAGTTGAACATCCGCATGAAAAAGGGCCCCAGGGGGATAAGGATCAGGGCAACGCCCGCGCTGAAGCCGCAGGAAAGGATCAGGGTCGCCTTGGTGCCGCTTTTGACCCGGTCCAGCCTGCCTGCACCGATGTTCTGGCCCACATAGGTGGTGGCAGCGGTGGCAAAGCTTTGGATGGGCATAAAGCCGAAGGTGTCCAGCTTGTTGGCGCCGTTGAACCCCGCCATAAAGTCCGAGCCGTAGCCGTTGACCAGGGACTGCATCACCATGACCCCGATGGAAAAAAGGGCCTGCTGGACTCCGGCGGGGACGCCCAGCTTTACCACCTGGAAGAACAGCTCGCGGTCAAAGCCAAACCGGAAGGGGCTGATGTGGATATCGGGATACTTGCGGTTGATATAAAAGATGCCAAAGACCCAGGAGGCGGCCTGGGCGATGATGGTGGCGATGGCCACGCCGGCCACGCCCCAGTGGAACCCCACCACAAAGAGGAGGTCCAGGATGATATTGATGCCGCAGGCGATGGCCAGGAAGAGGAGGGGGGTCTTGCTGTCCCCCAGGCCCTGGAGAATGCCGGCGTTGGCATTATAGCCCAGGTTGCCGATGATGCCGCCGAAGATGATGAGGATGTAGGTGAGCGCCAGATCATAGGTGTCCTCGGGGACGTTCATCATCCGCAGCAGGGGCCCGGCGATGAGGAGGCCGAAGATTGTCAAAGGGACAGCGCCCACGATGAGGGAGGTGTAGACGGTGTCCACGGTCCGCCGCACCCGGTCCATGTCCCCGGCGCCGTAGAACTGGGCCACCATGATGGTGGCCCCCAGGCCCAGGCCCATAAAAAGGGAAGCCAGCATAAAGATCATGGGGAAGCCGGTGCCCACGGCGGCCAAGGCAGTTTTGCCCACATAGTTGCCCACCACGATGCTGTCCACCATGTTGTAAAGCTGCTGGAACATGTTGCCCGCCAGCAGTGGAAGGGAGAACAGCAGGATCAGCTTAAGGGGGCTGCCCTCCGTCATGTCCGTCATTCCTGCGCTTGTCCTTTTTTCTTCCACTGCGGCACCTCGCTTCTCTGATTTTTGCTTCTCGTGCAGAGAGTCGTATTTATTCTAACGTATTCCCATGGCTAAAGCAAGGGCAGCAGAGGACAAATTCCCCTTGCATTGCCCACCGGCAGTTGCTACAATGATAGCATCTGATGCCCATTGGGGCATGATAAAAGGAGAAAGGGGCATTCCCATGGAGAGACTGCTGCTGAAAAACGCCTCCCTTATCGGCAGAGACGGGGAAATCCATAAGAATCGGGACCTGATGGTGGAGGACGGCAAAATTTCCGCCCTGGGGCACGCCCTGGACCCTGCCGGGGCGGAGGTCCTGGACTGCACAGGACTGTTTGTTTCCCCCAGCTTTGCCATCCTTCACACCCACTCCCCCATGAATATCTTCCGGGGGCTGGCGGAGGATGTGAACATTGGGGACTGGTTTAACCGGGAAATCTGGCCCTATGAGAGCCGGATGACCG
>JAEXZK010000126.1 GCA_023451415.1 Bacillota bacterium
GTCCCTGGAATACATCGACACCTGCCGCAGCAACGGCATCAAGAACCCCATCGTCATCGGCGGCAGCGTCACCATGAACAATATCAAGGAAGTGCTGGAGCACTGCGAGGGCGCCGTGGTCAGCACATCCCTGATGCTGGATAAGCCCATCCCCGGCAGTTCTGCTCATTGGGACGGCGAGAAAATCCGCCGCTTTATGGAGCTGGTCAACGGATAAGAAAAAAGCGCACAGCCGGGCCCCGGCGGATTCAGCTGTGTCTTGCGCTAAGCGTCAGGAGGCTGTAAAATGTATTTGATGGAAAACATGACATGGGTGGAGATCGGGGAGAAGATCAAGGAGAAAGCGCCGCTGATCTTTATCGTGGGATCGGTGGAGCAGCACGGCCCCCATCTGCCGGTAAACACGGACACAGCTATCCCGTACGAGATCGCAAAAAAGGTATCGGAGCGGACGGGAGCGGTGGTGGCGCCGCCGATGGCATATGGGTACCGTTCAAAGCCCAAGAGCGGTGGCGGGGAGGCGTTCTGCGGGACGATCTCCCTGAGCGGGATGACGGTGATCCAGATGGTGCGGGACGCGCTGACGGCGTATATCCGCAAGGGCTTTGAGAACATCTTCGTGCTCCACTGGCATATCGAGAACGTGGAGTTTGTAAACGAGGGGATCGACCTGGCCCTGGAGGCGACGGAAGGCTGCCGGAGGAAGATCGTGATGGTGGACAATCCCAACGGCCTGGTGGATCAGGAGATACTGGACGACCTGTTCCAGGGGGACTTCCCGGGCTGGGAGCGGGAGCACGCGGCTATTTTTGAGACGTCGATGATGCTGGCGCTTTGCCCGGAGCAGGTGCGGAAGGAACTGATCCGTGACGACCAGTCGGAGGAGTTTCTGCCCTACGACATCATGCCGCCGCCGGCGGACCTTGTGCCGGAGAGCGGCGTACTGTGGCACGCGACAAAAGCTTCGGGAGAAAAAGGTGCCCGTGCTGCAGAGAGCATGGCCGATGCCCTGGCCGGAATCATTCAAAAAGAATTTGGCTGCTGAAGCCCCAAGGAGGAGACCCAATGAAAGCTGATCTGATCATCCGCGGCGGGTTGGCCGTTACGGAACAGGGTGTATATCAGGCGGACATCGCCGTCCGGGAGGGCAGGATTGCCGCCCTGGCGGATTGGGGGATGCTGGATAAGGGAGAGGAGGAGCTGGATGCGTCCGGAAAGCTGGTGCTGGCCGGAGGCGTGGATCCTCACGTCCATCTCAACGAGCCCGGCCGGGCTGATTGGGAGGGCTGGGAGCACGGTACCCGGGCCGCAGCTGCGGCGGGGGTCACCACCATCCTGGAGATGCCCCTCAACTGCACCCCGCCCATCCTCAACGTCCCCAACTGGGAGGCCAAGCGGGACGTTGCCAAGGAAAAGGCCTGTGTGGACTATGCCCTCTGGGGCGCGCTGGTGGACGACAACCTGGCCGAATTGGATGGACTTTCCCAATGCGGCGTCATCGGGTTCAAGGCGTTCATGAGCGACAGCGGCGTGGACTTTACCACCGCCCATGACGGCATCCTCTATGAGGGCCTGCGGTATGTGGCGGAGCACGGGGGCCTGCTGGGCGTCCACGCGGAAAACGATATGATGGCCCGGCAGCTGACAAAGGAGCTGAAGGCCGCGGGCCGCACCGACCGGATGGCCTGGGTGGAGTCCCACCCTCCGGTGCAGGAGCTGGAGGGCGTCAACCGGCTGATGTACTTGGTGCGCCACACCGGCGGCAGGGCCCATGTGGTCCATGTGGGGCTGGCGGAGGCCATTGACCTGGTCTTCCGCAGCAAGGCGGAGGGCCTGCCGGTAACCTGCGAGACCTGCGGCCATTATCTGTGGTTTGACCAGGAGGACTTTGTCCGCATCGGGCCCGCCGCCAAATGTGACCCCCCCATCAGGACCGCAGCCAACCGGGAGGCCATCTGGGAGCGGGTGCTGGCGGGAAAGGTGGACTGCATCGCCTCCGACCACTCCCCCTCCGCCACCGCCCTGAAGATGAAGGGCCAGGACAACATCTGGGAGGCCTGGGGCGGAATCTCGGGCATCCAGGCGCTGCTGCCCATCCTCCTCACCGAAGGCGTCCACCGGAGAAACATGCCCCTGCCGCTGCTGGCCAGGCTCTGGTCCGGCGGGGCGGCCCGGATATTCGGCCTGTACGGCAAAAAGGGCCTCATCGCCCCGGGAGCCGACGCGGACCTTGTGGTGGTGGACCCCGAAAAGGAGTGGACCATGACCGAAGAGGACCTGAGAAGCAAAAATAAGGTCAGCCCCTATGTGGGCTGCACCTTCAAGGGCGCGGTGGAAAGCACCTTTGTCCGGGGCCGCATGGTGTACGGGCCCGGCGTGGAAGGCGGCGCCAAGGGCTGGGGCAAGCTGATCCTGCGGGAGGCTGCCCGATGAACACGGGGAAGCAGCTGCGGATGGCCTCCTGGCTCAAAAACGGCCGGAGCTTTATCCTGGCTGTGGATCAGATGATCCCCCGGGGGATCGCCGCGCCGCTGCTGGGCGGGATGTCGCTCTGGGCCCATGGCCCGTGGGACGGGCTGGTAGTACATCCGGGCATGGTCAAGGCCTATGCGGATGACTTCGCCGGGGGTGTGCCCTTCCTTCTCAAGCTGACCAGCAACTCCCGGTGCTGCGAGGACACCACCCGCCGGGGGATGATCGCATCGGTGGAGCAGGGGCTGTACCTGGGCGCCGCCGGAGTGGCACTCAATCTTTTCATCGGTTCCCGGTATGAGGCGGAGCATCTCCGCCAGCTGTCGGAAACGGCGGAGCTCTGCGACCGCTGGGGGATGCCGCTGATGGTTTTTGCAAACCCGGCGGACAGCGCCAGCCAGTTCAGCCCCGAGGAAGTGGCCTACGCCTGCCGCATCGCGGCGGAATTGGGGGCTGATGTGGTTAAGACCGACTACACCGGCGACCCGGAGGGCTTTGCTCAAGTGGCGCGGGCCTGCCCGGTTCCCCTCTTGGTGGAAGAGAGCCCCCTGGAGGATTCTCCCCAGGGGACGCTGGCCACGGCTGAGGGCGCCCTGGCTGCGGGCGGAGCGGGAGTGCTCTTGGGACAGCGGGTGTGGGGACAAAAGAACCCCAAGGAGCTGGGAGAAGAAATATTCAGAATGATACATTCAATATAATTTTGAGGTGTGTAAAGAGGCCGGAGCATCAAGCTCCGGCCTCCTTTTTGTGAAAAAACGATAAGATGCGGCGGCTGTGTTCCTCACGCATCACCTGCTTCATACCATGACGCAGGTCCCGAAGCTGGCGCTGGGAAAGGGCGGCTGGGAAAGTACCGCTGCCGTAGCAGGCGCGGTCTAGCCAATCCGCCAACCGGAGAAGCGGGGCCGCGAGGTCGCTCCGGCCCTGGCGGGCAGCGGCGAAAGAGAGCCGCTCCAGATAGCGCCGGGCGGTCTCCCCCCGGCCCCGGCCAAGGCGATGAAAACGGCCGTGGCGCTCCAGCCAATAGAGGGCTCCCGCCGGGGTGTCGCGAAGGAGGAAGCTCCTCCAGCGATGGGCAAGGCCCCTGAGGACCCGTGCCAGCCAAAGCCCCAAACCATGCCAAAAGCGGCTTTTGGAGCGGGTTACCTTGGAGGCAGCCGGAACGCGGCGGCCTCCGATCCGCACACTGCGTATTGACCACAGCCACTTTAGAGCTATGGCTATGAGGAAAAAGACCACTGCGCCCAGGATCAGATATCCCACAACGGGCGGCAGTGCGGAAGCCTCTTCCGCAG
>JAEXZK010000143.1 GCA_023451415.1 Bacillota bacterium
GGCTTAAAGGAGGAATTGCAGTTGGAAAAGATCGTATTGGATGATTTTCTCAAGTTCAACGCCATTTCTGCCCTGGCCTGGGCCCCCGGCGGCAGCAAAGCGGCCTTTTTGGTCCATAAGGCCAATGAGGACAAGAACGGCTATGACTCCAACCTGTGGCTTTATACGGCGGGGGACGGCTCCCTGCGGCAGCTGACCTCGGCCGGGGATGTCAGGTCCTTCGTCTGGGATGGGCCCGACTCTATCACCTTTCCCGCCCTGCGGGACAGCGCCGACAAGGCCCTGCGGGACAAGGGAGAGGATCACACCGCCTTTTATACCCTGCCCCTGGACGGCGGCAGCGCGCAGCGCAGCTTTGCCGTGCCGCTGAACGCCTCCGCCATCGGCAAGCTGGACGACCATGTCTACGTCCTCCAGGCCCGGCTGGACCTGCCCAAGGCCGACCGCCTGCGGAACCTCACCGGGGAGGCCCGGGAGGCGGAGCTGGAGGCCATCCGGGATGAGCGTTCCCGCTTTGTGGTCTTTGATGAGTATCCCTTCTGGTTCAATGCCGTGGGGGTGACCAACAAGACCCGCCTGGGCCTCTGGCTCTACAACAGCGCCAGCGGCGCGCTGACCCAGATCACCACCCGGCTCTTTGACGTGGAGGCCGCCAGGGTATGCCCCGAGGCGGGCAAGGTAGTTTATCACGGCCGGGAATTTGAAACCATCAGCAACTTCCGCACCGGCATTTGGGTTTACGATTACGCCACCGGCAAAACCCAGTGCGCCGTGTCCGAGGGGATCTACCGGATGCGTCAGGTGGACTGGATGGACGGCAAGGTGGTCTTTGCGGGCACTGATATGGGCGAGTATAATTACAGCCAGACCCCTGCTCTCTGGACGGTGGACCCCAATACCCAGGTGGTGGAGCGCCTCTGTCCCGAGTCCATGTCCATTGGCAACCCTGTGGGCTCCGACGTCCGCTACGGCGGCGGATGCTGCTTCAAGGCAGACGGCGGCAAGCTCTATCTCATCTCCGGCATTGACGACGCCTCCCGTCTTATCTCGGTGGATAAGTCCGGCGTCATCACCCCTCTTGTGGAAAAGGCCGGCTCGGTGGACCTCTTTGATGTCCAGGATGGGAACATCCTTTTTGCGGCCATGCACGACATGCGTCTTCAGGAGCTTTACAGATGTGCCGGCCAGGGCTGGGAAAGAGTCTCCTCCTTTAACGAGGACTTTTACCGGACCCACAGCGTGGTCCACCCCGAGGAGCTTCGTTTCACCGATCCCGACGGCTTCGAGATCCACGGCTTTGTCCTCAAGCCCGTGGGCTTTGACCCTGCCAAAACCTATCCCGCCATCCTGGACATCCACGGCGGGCCCCGCCTCTCCTATGGCGCGGTCTATTACCATGAGATGCAGGCCTGGGCCAACAAGGGATATTTTGTTTTCTTTGCCAATCCCCGGGGAAGCGATTCCCGCGGCGACGAATTTGCCTTTATCCGGGGCAAATACGGCACCGTGGAGTATCAGAACCTGATGGACTTCACCGATCAGGTCCTGGCGGCCTATCCTCAGATCGATAAGACCCGGCTGGGCGTGGCGGGCGGCTCCTACGGCGGCTTTATGACCAACTGGATCATCGGGCACACCGACCGGTTTGCCGCGGCGGCCTCCCAGCGCTCCATCTCCAACTTCGTCTCCATGGAGGGCACCAGCGACTGCGGCCGCACCTTCGTGGACGGCCACCTGGGCACCTCCACCAGCGCGGATATGCTGAAGGTCTGGGCGCAGTCCCCTTTGAGCGCCGCCCACAACTGCACCACCCCCACCCTCTTTATCCACGCCGAGGAGGACTACCGGTGCTGGAAGGTGGAAGGCCTCCAGATGTTCAACGCCATCCGCGAGAAGGGCGTTGACGCCCGCTTCTGCCTCTTCAAGGGGGAGAACCACGAGCTCTCCCGGGCGGGCAAGCCCAAGAACCGCCGCAAGCGTCTCCAGGAGATCACCGGCTGGATGGATAAGTATCTGAAACCGTAAAAATTTATAGGAGGCCTCTGATTCGCCAATGCGGATCAGAGGCCTCTTCCTTATTGAGCGATTTCTTTGCAAGCTTGCAGGGCACCTTCCAATGCCTGATCCATAAGGGATGTTTCCCGGCCTAAAACCCTTTTTCCTTAAGGCCGGCGACGATGCCAATGTAAGCTTCCGTTACGTCGAAGCCTTTGTAGTCCTCCCGCTGGAGGTCAATGATATCCCCATGGGCGATGCCCCGGCGGTATTTGTTGGCGAATACGCCCTGGAAATCCCCCCATTTGGCCGACTCCACACAGACCAGCCCGTCGTTGGGCTGGCCGCCGGAAGCCCTCTTCAGGATGGCGTAGGGGATACCCAGGATCCAGTTGCTGAACATATTTTTCATTACGCTGGTATAGCTCTGGTAGTAGACCCTGGGATCGTCGGGGACATCCTGATTGAAGGCTGCGGCATAGGCCGGGGAAAGCTGTCGGGCCGCGGCGCCGCTGTCGGGGTTTTTATCCCCCACCTTACGGAAAGCGGTGTTGATCATGGATGTGATCCTGTCATAGGCCCACCGGGGCAGCCGGTCGATAACATAGAGCAGCTGAGACCCCCGGTGGGGGGTGGATATGGTGGTGAGGGAGGCCACCTTGTCCCCCATCCCCAGAACTGTGATGAGATAGCGGGAATCCAAACCGCCTTTGGAGTGGGCGATGATATTCACTTTGCCGCAGCTTTGCTCCTCCAGCACCTCCTGGATTTTTTCCCGGATGGCTTGGGCGTTTTCTTCAATGCTGCCCCAAGCCTCCTGATGGCCATAGTAGACCACTGCACCGTTGCGCTGGAGGGCCCGGGGGATCCTCCCCCAATAGTTGAAGTACCGCAGGTCGCGGAAGCCCACCCCGTGGACCATGATCAGGGGATATCGCGTGGCACAGGCCATGGATTCTGCTCGCTGGGCCTGAGCCGCCACCTTGTAGCACTCATGGTCATACTCATCCCTGGCCGCCCGGCAGAGATAGCGCATCAGGAAGATGTTAACCAATGGGATCCAAAAATTAAGAAAGACCAGCAGCCTGCGCAGGAGCCCCAAACGGCGGCAGGTGCATAGGACACAGACAGAGCCCAGCAGGATCATGGAACCCACCAGAACGGCAGTGACAATGCCGTCCGCGACGGCCCATCCGGCAAAGGAAGCGCAGATCTCCGGAGCCGCAAGAAGCACCAGAAGATACAGGATGCTCTGAAGCACCAGGGCCCACATTCCTGCCCGGAGGACAGCCCGGCCGCTCCAGAGAATTTTGATCCGGGGATTTTCGCAGTCATACCGGCGCACCGGAAAAAGCATCACCCGCACATAGGCATAGAAAAGGCCTCCAAAGGTGAGCAGCGCGGCCAGCACCTTTAGGGGCAGCGCCTCCCGGCTGGAAAAAATCAGCACGCCCCAGGCTGTCACATGGGGCCCCGCCAGCAGCAGAGGGCCCAGCAGCCACCATCTGGTCAGGTCCAGGCGCCTGGCGGCGTCCAGCAGAGCCAAAAGCATCAGCGCCGCTCCGCACAGCAAACCGATCATATCCATCCCCCCTGTCAGTCTTGTTTCATTATAGCATGTTGCCACTGATATACAAGAAGCGCAACGCCTGGCGGCGGCCCCAAAATGCCGGCGTTCTACCCTTCCCCGTCCAGGAACAGCTCCGCCCTCGCTGCCCTTTGCGTACCCGCAAGGCAGAAAAAATCTGGAGAAAAAATTTTGACTTGGGGGTTGACAGCGGCCCCAGGATGTGGTTTAATATGCTAAACCGATGATGCGGAGATAACACCACAAACCGAGCGTACAGAGAGCCGGCGATGCTGAGAGTCCGGCGGCCAGCGGGGTGGGCAAATGGACCGCAGAGGGCGGGGCGGAAAGGCGCAGGCCGAGTATACCCTGACGGAAGGCATCCGTTACCAGGGCCGGGGATGTGTTGGCATTCCGCAGAGGGGTCGCTTCACGGCGGCAATCAAGGTGGCACCGCAGATGTTTGCATCTGTCCTTGTTTTTAGGCAAGGATGGGTGCTTTTTTGTTTGTCCCGGAGCCCCGGCCCTCGTCAAAACGACCATATCACGCCACTCCAACAGGCGGCGCAAACTCAAAATTGGAGAGGAAATGTATTATGAAAAAGCTGTTTGCACTGATGATGTCCCTGATGATGATCCTTGCCGCCGGCTGCGGCGCCGCCCCCGCTTCTTCCGCCGCCCCGGCCCCGGAGAGCTCTTCTTCCCAGTCCTCCCAGGACGTCTCCGCCAGCCAGGCTGCCGGGGAAAAGATCAAGATCGGCCTGGTACAGTTTATGGAGCACACTTCCCTGGACCAGATCCGGGAGGCCTGCCTGGCCCAGCTGGAAGCCAGGGGCTACGACTCCTCCAAGGTGGAAATCGACTACCAAAACGGCTCCGGCGACCGCTCCAACCTCACCTCCATCTCACAAAAATTTGTGGGGGACGGCTGTGACCTGATCATCGCCATCGCCACCCCCGCCGCTCAGGCAGCCGCCGCCGTCACCTCCGACATCCCCATTGTCTTTGCCGCCGTCACCGACCCTGTGGGCGCCGGGCTGGTGTCCGATCCCGCCAAGCCCGACCGCAACCTCACCGGCACCTCCGACGCCATCCCCGTGGACGCCATCTTCCAGCTGGCTGCCCGGATGACCCCCGACGCCAAGACCTTTGGCTTCCTCTATAACAGCGGGGAGGACAATTCCCTTTCGGTGATCCAGGAGGCCAAGGCCTACTGCGACCAGAACGGCATCTCCTACACCGAGGCCACCGTTACCAATACCAGCGAGGTCCAGCAGTCCGCCCTCCAGCTCCTCAGCAAGGCCGACGCCATTTACGTCCCCATTGACAACACCGTCGCCTCCGCCATGGCCACCCTGGGCAGCCTCTGTGTGGAGAGCAAAAAGCCCTGCTACGTCTCCGCCGACTCCATGGTGCTGGACGGCGGGCTCGCCTCAGTGGGCGTCAACTACGACGACCTGGGCAGCCAGACCGGCGATATGGCGGCGGATATCCTGGAAGGAGCCGCTGTCTCCGACGTCCCCGTGTGCACCCTGGAGCAGTTTAATGAGGTCGTCAACGATGAAGTGGCCGCCGCTCTGGGCATCCAGAAGTAAACCGTCTTTCATCCACTAATTTTTTCGGGAGGTCCTGTCATGGATTCCGCACTTGCAATTATCGTCACCGGCGCTGTGGAGCTGGGGCTCATCTATTCCCTGATGGCCCTGGGGCTTTTCACCTCCTACCGCATTCTGGGCCTGGCCGACCTGACGGTGGACGGCAGCTTCACCACCGGCTGCGCCGTCTCCGGCGTTTTTACGGCGGCGGGCCGCCCCCTTCTGGGGCTCCTGCTGGCCATCCCCGCCGGGGCTCTGGCCGGGCTGATCACTTCCCTCCTCCAGACCAAGCTGAGGGTCCAGTCCATCCTGGCGGGCATCCTGACCATGACCTTCCTCTACTCCGTCAACCTGCGGATCATGGGCGGGAAGCCCAACATAGCCCTGCTGGGCAAAGCCACCGTCTTTTCCTCCTCCGCCGCCCTCCTGCCGGAAGGCCTGGCGCGGTTTGCCAAATACCCGGTGATCCTCCTTATTGTGGCCTTGGCCTGCGCCCTTCTCTTTGTCTTCCTGAGGACCCAGACCGGGCTGGCGGTGCGGGCCACCGGGGACAATGTGGATATGGTCCGCTCCTCCTCCATCAACCCCGACCTCACCAATGCCATCGGCCTCTGCATCGCCAACGCCCTGGTGGCCCTGTCCGGCGGGGTGCTGGCCCAGTACCAGCAGTTTGCCGACATCGGCCTGGGCACTGGCATGGTGGTCATCGGGCTTGCCTCCCTCATCATCGGCGAGGTGCTGGTGGGGCGGCGTTCCATGGGCCGGCACATTCTGGCCGTTGTGGCCGGGTCCATCGCCTACCGCCTGGTCATCGCCCTGGCCCTCCAGTCCACCTCCGCCGCCTCGGACCTCAAGGCCATCTCGGCCATCATCGTGGCCATTGCCATCTCGGCTCCGGCGGTCAAGGATTTGTGGGGCACCTGGCGTCTCCGCCGCGCAGGGGCGCTCCAGGACCGGCAGGATGGGAAGGAGGCGGTGAACCATGCTTGACCTCCTCCACCTTTCCAAGACCTTCCATAAGGGCACTGTCAACGAACGCCGGGCCCTCCAGGATCTTTCCCTGCACCTGGACGACGGGGAGTTCGTCACCCTCATCGGCAGCAACGGCGCCGGCAAGTCCACCCTCTTCAACGC
>JAEXZK010000179.1 GCA_023451415.1 Bacillota bacterium
GGAAGTTTCCGCCCCGGTCTCCGGGGAGGCTGCCGGGGAATTTTCTGCCCCGGACGCAGAGGGGGGCTGGCCGGACTGGGGGGCGGCTCCGCAGCCGCCCCCCAGGGCCAAAATAAGGAGGAACAGATAAATAATCAGGCTTTTTTTCATTCAATGGTCACCATATCACGGTGGGAAGCGCCCCAGGTTTCGCCCACGGCGCTGGAGATATAGGCGCTTTCCACCACATAGTCGCCGGGGGCGGCGCACCGGGCATAGTAGACGATGGGGCTGATGCCCGTATTCTCGCCGTCATAGCCCCAGGCGGTAAACTTGAGCCGCTGCCCCTGCCGGGAGGTGAGCCACCAGCCCCGGCTGCCGTTGTGGTTGTTCTCCGCACCGTACCGCTCAAAGCGCATGCCGGTGGGGATGTAATCGTCTATGATCAGCTCGGCGTCCCCGATATCCCCGTCAAAGGCGGACAGGTCCGGGGTGAGGGTGATCTTTACAAGGCTGCCCCGCCGGATGGCGTCGGAGCCCACCGGCTGGATGGTCTTGGTGAGGGGGATCTGCTTCTTGGCGGGGTCCAGGCCCTCGCTGGGGGAACCGGCATAGTAGACGTCCGCCCACACCTTGCCCACCGGCACCCGGAAGTCCGCCTCGGCCAGCTGGGCCTTGGTGAAGGAGATCCGCTGGGTGCGGCGGTCCAGCACCTTGGTCACCCGCATGCCGTCCCGCACATAGCTGAACTGGGCCTTGGCGTTCTCGTTGAGCTCATGGGCGCCCACCAGGGCATTTTCCCCGTTCTCATGGATAAAGGTGGTCTTGGGGTCCTTCTTGGGCTGGTTGCGGCTGAGATAGAAAAGGCGTTCCAGCACATAGGGTTCGTATTCGCTCTCCTTTTCCGACAGCCAGCGCACCAGGCCGGCAGCGTCCTCGTGGCCGCAGGCGGTGGCCAGCAGCGAGGCGGCGGCAGTGCAGTCTCCTTCGGTCAGCTGGCCCTGGGCCGGGATATACAGGGCCTCCTGGCCCGACAGCCCCTGGAACTTGCTGAGCTTGGGAGCCGCTGTCTTGTCATACCAGCCGGCCGCCCCTTCTGCGTCCCCTGCCTGGGCCAGGGCTGTGGCCAGGATCATCTGGTCCACGAAGTCCAGGTCCGCCGGGTTCTCCAGCAGGGCGGAAATGGCCTCTGCATCGGCGTTCTCATTAAGGGCCTGGGCCAGGTATCCAATGGTCCTGCGTCCGCCGGAGGCGTCCATGGACTCGGGGGTGATCCCAGCGGCGGCGAAGGTCCATACGACGTCCGGCATGGACATGGCCGCCTTGACGGTCAGCTCCATGTCGGGGCTGCCATAGGGGAAGAGGGGGATGGGCTCCCCGGTGATCAGGTCGGCGACGCCCTCCTCCATAGAGGCCACGTCATACCAGGAGGAGCCCTCCGTCTCAAACTGCCGGGCGATAAAGAGCCGGGCCAGGCGTTTGTCCGCCCGGGAGCCCCAGCTGTCGGCGTCCAGGCTGCGGAAAACCTCGTTGTAGGCCTGGAGGGTCTGGTCATAGACCGCCACGGTCACCGGCCAGCGCAGCGGCGACACCGATACGCCCTGGGAGAGGTCAAAGGTCTTTACCATGGTGACCTCGATGCCCGATTCCGCCACCGAGAAGGGCAGCTGGACGGCGTCGGCAAAGCCGCCGCACTCCCCGCGGATGGTGACGGTGTAGTCGCCCAGCGGCAGGGCGGGGAAGGTGACGCTCTGGTAATCCCGGACCTTTCCGGAGGTGGCAAGGGTGCTTTGGACGTCCTCCCCTTCCACCGTGACGGTGTAGTCCGCGGTGCTTTGGGTGGTGACGCCGGTGCCCGCGCCCCGCAGGCCCACGGTGAAGCTGTCGCCGTCCAGGGAAAGCTCACTGACGATGGGGGAAAGGAAGAACTCCTTGGTGGCAGCCACATTTTCCTTGTTGTCGCCGGCCTGGCCGTCATCGGTGAGGGCCACCCCCGTCAGCCGCCAGCTGGTGATGTTGTCCGGCAGCCGGAAGGTGAAGCTGGCCTTGCCGGAGGCGTCGGTTTTGGCGGTGAGGAACTGGGCGGTATCCTTAAAGTCCTTGCGCATTTCCGCTTCTCCGCCGCCTCCCCCTTTTTCGCCGGCGCCGTTGTAGGACACCTGGGTGTAGGAGGTATATTTCTGGATGGTGGGGTAGTAAACGGACCGGTAGATGGTGGACAGGATGGCCGGATACTGCTCCCGCAGGGCAAAGATTGCCTCGTCCACCACGCTGAGCACCAGGTCCGCCTGGGGGGCGGGCTTGCCGGTGGATTTATTGGTGACGGTGGCAGTGACAGTCACCTGATCGGCGGGACGGTAGGCGTCCTTGTCGGTATCCAAGGCGATGGTCAGCTCCCGCTTTTCCGGGTCAAAGATCATGTATTTGTCTTCCAGCGCAAAGACGTGCTTGCCGTCAAAGTAGGCGCCGGTGATGACATAATTGGGTGTCAGCTTCTCGCTGAAGGGCAGCTTGACGTCGGCGCTGCTGCTGACCCCGGTGTGGGTAAAGTCGTCCTGCACCACCGTATACAGCAGCCTGCCGGACAGCTGGGTCACCTCCTGGTCGTTGTCGGTGAGGCGGAAGGTGACGTCCTCCCCGTCCCCAAACCGGGAACGGATATAGTTGTAGTCCTCGTAGTAGAAGCCGTTAACATCCTCCCGGACGTCCTCCGGCCCGGGCCGGTCCAGCTTATCCAGGACATAGCGGTGGATGCCGTCGTCCCCGTAGCTGTTCCAGTAGTAGGGGGAGCCCAGGTAGATCTCATAATTGACCTGCTTGCCGGTGGAATCGGAGGTGGACAGCTCCAGGTAGTAGCAGTTTTCCTCATCGCTCTCAGGCAGGCCATCCAGGACATAGCTGCCGCCGCTGGTGGTAAAGTTATAGTTCTCCACAACGTCGTCGTGGCGGGTATACCGGAAGGAATCCACCGAAGTGCGGCTGACAAAGTCGTACCGGGTGCCCGTCTTTTCCTTGGTGTAGTAAATTTTGTGAAGCTGGGCGTTTACAGGCTGGGACAGGGCCGCGCCCTGAAGGTTCCGGTAGTCCCAAAGCTCGCCGCTCTCCCGGATGCGGGAGACGTCCACCCTGTGGGCGGTCACCTCCACCTGGGAGCCTCCGGCGGGGTCGGCCGTCCGCTTGCCCCGGAGCATCACATCCCGGTGGATGACGTAGATGTCGCCGTAGAGGTAGAAGTTCTCCGCCTCCGCGTCGCTGTTGGAGACGGTGTAGCCGTAGCTCTGGGGGTACCAGGTGTTGGTGGATTCATCCTCGCCAAAACGCATGGGTATCCGCAGGCGTCCCTCCCCATCGGTGGTCAGGCCGGTGCGGCCGCCGGGGAAGGAGACGTTGTCCCTCCAGGCTTCCGTATTGGCGGCAAAGCCGGGAGCCGGGGTCCCGTCAAAGAAGGTGACCTCCACCCCCAGGGCGGGGTCGGCCCCCGGGGCGGTAAGCAGGTAGACCGGCTTTTCCGGGGCGGCGTCGGCGGTGTAGACCGGCTTGACAAAGTCCCTGATCTCCAGATACTCGCTGTACAGCTGGACATCCTCATCCAGCTTGAGGCGGAGATAGGACGAGTTGACGTCGGACATGGCCTCATAGGAAAGCTGGGCGGTAAAGAGGCCGTTCTTCTCCAGCTTTACCTCCTGCACCACAGCGCCGTCGGCCAGGTCCAGGAGCACGGTCTCCGGGGCAGGGGCGGCGGCGTCCCTTGGCCGCACCATGCCCCACACTTTGACGGTGTCGGTGGTGCGGTAGATGGGCCGGTCGGTAAAGAGATAGGAGACATACTTCCGGGCCTCCCTGTCTGCGGGGGCGCCGTAGTCATAGAACCAGCTGATGTCGGCAAAGGTTTTGCCGCCGGCGGTGACGGTAAACAGCCCGCCGTCCCTGCCGCTGTAATCGTTCTCTTCCTTGGCCAGCACACCGGTGCCGATGGAGGCCACGCCGTCCTCGCCGGTGGTGGCCGTGGCCGCGTAAGCGCCGGTGACCTCCATGGAGGCGCCGGAGACAGGCTGTCCGGTGGCCGCGTCATTGACCCACAGCAGCAGGTTCTGGCCCGACATCATGTGGAAAACGGACAGGTCGCTGACCTGGAGGAACATCTGCCGGGTGGCGGTAAAGGTCTGGGTGGGGAAGTCCTTGTGCTGGCCGGTGACGGTGAATTCCGCGGCATACCAGCCTTCGGGCAGGGTCTCGGGGAACTGGACCAGCCACTGGTTGGTGCTGTAATAGCCCTTTCCTCCCTGGCCTTCCTCCGTCATCCGGAAGGGCGTGACCTCAAAGGAGGCATATTCGGAAAGGCCCTCCGTGTCGATGTAAATGGAGCTGGCGCTGTCATAATAGGACCGCCCCGCCAGGGAAGAGAGCTGGTCCTTGTACTCCTCCACGCCGGGGAAGCGGTAAAGCTTCACCGACACGTCCCCGCCGCCCAGGCTCTCATCCATATACATTTGGATCAGGGGCGTTTCGCTGGTCAGGGAGTTGTAGGTGCCCTTTCCGCTGAGCTGGAACATATAGCCCGTTTTTTCGTCCATGATGCTCTGGGTGGTAAAGGAGAAGGACACCGCCTCCTCCAGCTTGGCGCCGCCGGGGGTCTCCAGGGGCGGGGACAGGGTGACGGTGTAGGTGGTTTCATAGTCCATCTGTCCGTCGGGATAGAACACAAAGCGCCCGTCCCCGGCGGTAACGCTGCCCTTCAGCTCCGGCTCAACGCTCAGCGCCTGCTGAAAGTCTGCCAAGGGGATGCTGCGGCTGTTGAACTCAAACTCGATGCCCGAACGCACCGGGACCTTCTGGCTGCCGTCCGCCGGGAAGGCGGAGGTCACCATCAGGGTACCCCGCACCTGGAAGGAAAAGGCCTTGTCTCCCACCTTGATGGTGTAGGTCTGGCCCGCTTCCAAGGGGCGCATGGGCGTCAGAAGGAAGCCGCCCCCCTCATCCCGGCTCACCTGGTAGGCAAAGGCGGGCTGGGTGGTGATCCTCGCCCGCAGGCCCTCCTCGTCCAGGCCCAGGACCCCGCTGACCTGGAACTGGGTGTCGGGGGAGACCCCCTGGTCGTTCTCATTGGTGGCGGTGATCAGGATACCCCGGACAAAAACAGCCAGGGCGATCCCCAGGGCGCAGACGGCGGCGATCCCGGCGCAGACCGGCCAGAACCACCTGCTGTGCTTCAGCTTGTTCCAATCCAAACGTTCCATGAACGCGCCTCCTCACGATGTCGGTATTGCGCCGCCCTGCGGCGGGACGGGAATGTCTTACATACAAAGAAACGTCCCGGAGGCCGCAACTATTGGTTCTCCGGGAAATTTTCTTTATTTCCCGCCCATACCCCCGCGGACAAGGGCAATGCGTTTTTGGGGGCAAGCTGCCGGCTGCGCTGCCCTGGACGCCGGGCGGCAATCCCGCCCGCTGATCCGGGCCGCCGGGGCCGGCCGCCTTTGCAAAATTCCCTACACAGGGCCGGGGCCGCTTCTGTCAGTCGTCCTTGGGGCCATAGCCGTCGCTGCCAAAGACCGGGGGCGTCACATTCAGCTCCAGGGGCGGCAGCTTGCCATGGTTCTCCTCATACCGGGCTATCTCCCGGGCGGCGGCGGCCAGCGCCTCCCCCCTGTTCCGCGGAGGGGCTTGCTCCAGGAGCTTGGCCTGGGGGGCCGGCCAGTCGGCGGGACATTGGGGCAGGAGGTAATCCCGCTCCACCTCCCGGACCTGCTCCTCAGTGAGCCGGGCATATTGGATGAGGTTCCGGCCCCAGCGATGGTCGGCCAGCATGGTTTCGTCCGACTTGAGGAAATACCGGTATGTGATGATGTTCTTCTTCATCACATTGTCCTCCAGCTGCGGGTCCAGGTGATACCACCGGCCATCCATCTCCACAGCGCACCAGGCGTGGTCCACAAACTCCCCGGTGACTGAAATGGTAACCCCCGGCACATACTGTGTCCGAAAGCCCATCTCCTCCAGCAGAAGGCAGAGGGCCGCGGCATAGTCCTCGCAGCTCCCGATGCCGTAGGCCAGAGGGCTGAGGGCCCGGTTTTCCAGATAAGAGGGCGTCTCTCCCCCGCCCCGCACCCGCCAGATATCCAGCCCCACGGGCTGCGCAAAGCAGGTATTGGCCACCACATATTCATAAGCGGCCCGCACCTGCTCCGCCGGGGCGTCCTCCGGCCGGAGGAACTTTTCCAGGGCCTCCCGGGCCAGGGCCCTGATACAGCTATCCTCCGGGGGCGGCTCCGGGAGGGCGGAGTCGGACGTTTGAGGCGGCGGCTGCAGGGCGGAGGGCTCCGCCGGCAGAGAGGACGGGGCCGCGGACACGTCCGCCGGGACGGCGCATCCCGCCAGCAGGCAGGCCGCCAGCATCAGCCCCCAAAGCCTTTTCATAGCTCTTTCCCCTTTCGCATTTTTTGATTATCATATCATGGCGCTGTTTTTGCCGCAAGGGGGCCCTTTCTC
>JAEXZK010000051.1 GCA_023451415.1 Bacillota bacterium
CGTTACCACCGGCATCAACGTCATCGCCAACGAGCCCCGGGCCGACAGCCTGGAGATCGTGGAAAGCCACGCCAAGGGCTACACCCAGACCGGCGCCCGCACCATCATCTGCACCGGCCCCGGCTCCAACAACTGGCCCAAACCCCTGGCGCGTTGGGACGGGCAGGAGATGAAGCGCACCACCGCCACCTGGGAGGAGTACATGGAGAACACCGAGGCCCTCCTGAATACCCTTCATCTGAAGCAGGACGGCCTGGAGCGGGTTTTTGTCACCCCCTTCACCATCGTGCCGTCCATCCCCACCTGGGGCAAAAGCATGCCCGAGGTCACCGACCGCCTCACCCAGTTTGACCGGATGCAGCAGAAGGCCGTGGTGGCCCTGGCCAAAAAATACAAAACCAACATCCACACCGACGCCTTCGGCAACGGCATTGAGTTGATGTCCCGTTCCGACGACCCCATCCTTGGGGAGAACGTCCTCCTCCAGCATTGCTACGACCTCAACTGGCGTGAGGTGCAGCTGGTGGCTCAAACAGGCACCAACATCGGCCACTCCCCTGAGCAGTCCAACCATTTTTGCCCCTTTACCGAGCTTCTGGAGGCCGGGGCCAACGCCTTCATCACCTCCGACGCCCCTGGCCCCCGCGTGACCTTCGATATGTTTGAGCACATGCGCCGGGCACAGGATCTGGAGGAGCTGCGCTTTGGCGATTATCATACCCTCTCCGCCCAGGAACTGCTGGACTGCGTCACCACCAAAGCCGCCAAGGCCGTGGGTATGGCCGGGGAGATCGGTTCCCTTCAGGAGGGCTTCCGGGCCGACGTCATCATCCTGGACGGCGCGGCTCCCCATCTGATGGGCAGCCGCCCCCTGCTGGAAAAATGCGTCTACGCGGCCTCCGGCCTGGATGTGGAGACGGTCTACGTCAACGGCAGGCTGGCCATGGAGGGCCGGCGTGTCCTTGGCGTGGATGAAAGCGCCGCTGTGGCCAAAGCTGACCAGGTGGCCAAGGACGCCGCCCGGGCCGCGGGCCTGGAGGCCTTCATCCATCAGGAGCCCGTCTTTGGCAACCCCTACCAGATTTTCTTTGATACCCCCATCAATTTCCCCGCCCTCTGAGCAGCGGGGCCGGGGCGCGTCCATCATGACACAGAAAGGTCTTGAGCAGCCATGAAATCATTGACCCTTGCCATCATCGGCTCGGGGAGCACCTACACCCCCGAGCTCCTCGACGGCATCATCCAACGCAGGGATTCCCTCTCCTTTGGGGAGATACGCCTGATGGATATCGACCAGCGGAAGCGGACCATCGTCGGAGGGCTCTGCGCCCGGATGGCCGAAGCCGCGGATCTCGGGTGCAGGATCACTCTCACCGACGACCTGGACGAAGCCTTGGCCGGGGCCGACTTTGTCATTTCCCAGATCCGGGTGGGCAAACTCCCTGCCCGGGTCCTGGACGAGACCATCCCCCTGGAATTTGGCCTCATCGGTCAGGAAACCACCGGCATCGGCGGGTTTTTTAAGGCTCTGCGCACCATTCCCGCCATGCTGGAGGTGGCGCGCCGGATGGAGGCGCTCTGTCCCAACGCTTTCCTCATCAACTTCACCAATCCTTCGGGCATCATCACCCAGGCTTTGCTTGACCACAGCAGCATCCGCACCATCGGCTTGTGCAACGTCCCCATCAATATGGTCTCCGACCTGGCTCAAAACCTGGGTCTTCCTCAGGTCCAGGTCCAGTATGTGGGGCTCAACCATCTCAGCTGGGTCACCAAGATCCTCTGCGGGGGCCGGGATTACCTGCCTCAGGCCATTGCAGACGGGGTCAACGCAGCCCCCATGAAGAACATCCATGCCACTGGCTTTTCCAAAGAATGCCTCCGGGCGGTGGGGGCCATCCCCTCCAGCTATCTGGAATACTTCTACAACCGGGAGCTGAAGCTCAGCGAAGAGAAAGCAGCGGAAAAATGCCGGGGCCAGGTCTGCATGGAGCTGGAGGAGGAGCTGCTGGCACTTTACGCCGACGGCGGGCTCCATGTCAAGCCCAAACAGCTGGAGGACCGCGGCGGGGCCAAGTACTCCCTTGCGGCCATCAGCCTGATCGACGCCATTGCAAACGACAAAAAAGAAGTCCACATCGTGGATGTGCGCAACGGCAGCACCCTGCCCTTTATGCGGCCGGGGGATGTGGTGGAGGTACCTTGCCTCATTGACGCCGGCGGAGCGCATCCTCTGGCGGTGGAGGACTTCCACAACGATCATATCCAGGAACTGATGCAGACGGTGAAGGCCTACGAACGGCACACCGTCCGGGCGGCGGTGACCGGCGATGAGGATGAAGCCCTCCGGGCTTTGATGATCCATCCCCTTATCTCCGACTTCCACGCAGCCCAGGGCTGCTTCCGCAAACTCAAGGAGGCGCACCGGCAGTACCTGCCCCAGTTCTACGGCAAATAAACGGCCTGCGCCGGCAAAGGAGCTGATCACCCATATGAACGATATCCTGCTTGGGGTAGACGGCGGCAACACCAAAACCGACTTCTTCCTCTTTGACACCCAGGGGGCATGCCTTGCCCACCTGCGCACAGGCACATGCAGCCATGAGGCCCTTCATGGCTATGGCCCTGCCGAGGAGGCGCTGGCCGCAGGGCTCCGTGAGGTATCTTTCCGGGCCGGACTGGAGCCTGGACGGATCTCCTCCGCTGTCCTGGGGCTGGCGGGGGTGGACATCCCAAGCCAGTACCGGGAGATGGGGCGGATCGTCTCCGAATATCTGCCAAAGGCCCTGGTGTGCAACGACTCCCTCCTTGGGGTCAAGGCGGCGGCCCCCGACGGCGTGGGTCTCTGCTGCATCAACGGCACCGGCGCCTCGGTGAGCGGTGTGGACGACACCGGCCGTTTTTACCAGGCGGGGGGCTGCGGAAACATCACTTCCGACTTTGCCGGAGGCGGCTTTGCCTCTGTCAAGGTGCTCCAGCGGGTCTACGACCAGTGCTGCCGGGACGGGCGGGAAACAGTCCTTACCCCCCGGGTTTACCGCCTCCTGGGGCTTGAGGAAGGCGCCGACCTGCTGGAGGCCTTCCATCCCACCAATCTCTCCGTCAAGGAGTATGAAAAGGAGCTGAACCTCCTGCTCTTCCGTTCCGCCCGGGAGGGCGACGCCGTGGCCCGGGATATCCTGGATGATATCGCCGTTACCATGGCGGCCACCACCGCGGGCTGCGCCGGGCATCTTGTCTTCCATAGCAAGCTTTCGGTGGTGATGGCGGGCAGCCTGTGGGTCAAAGGGGACTATCCCCCCATGGAGGAGCGCTATCAAGAGGAAG
>JAEXZK010000054.1 GCA_023451415.1 Bacillota bacterium
GCCCCAGCCTGGACCTTGCGAAGGTGCTCATTCTTTAAAGACCCACAGCCTGTTGACCACAAAACTGAGGCAGAGGGTGAATCCGGTGGCCAGCACCTTTGCAATCATCTTATGGAGGCCCAGCTGATCCAAAAAAAGATAAAGCAGGCCGGTGCTGACTCCCAGCATCACCAGGTTGAGAATGACAAAGCGCACCAGGGCGGGGCTGAAAAACCGGGCCTGGGAGCGGAATGTCCAGCTGCGGTTGAACACATAGCTGTTGAGCATGCCGCAGCTGTAGCTGATCACCTGAGCAAAATAGGGGTTTACACCCATCAGCTGGGCCAGCAGGGCGTATACTCCCATATCGATCAGGGTGTTCGCTACCCCTACAATAGCAAATTTTCCTGCCTTCAAAGCCTCCGACAGCTTTTTGTCCACAGTTACGCCTCCTTGCGCATTCTTCAGTCAAACTACAATAACAGCATAGGGTCGCTGGAAAATGGAGCGCCGCAGACGGCTGCCGGCAATTTGGGGGCAGATATGCCTCAAAACGTCGGTAAGCTTTGGCAGCTTGCAGGGTGTTCCTGTCAAATGCGCCGGGGCAAAGAGCCATGGCTCCCGGGGCACTGCCATGCCATCAGCGCTATGGCTCCCCAAAAGAGCCTGTTTACAGCTCGTTGCGGCCTTCCAAAGCCCGGTAGAGGGTGACCTCGTCGGCATACTCCAGGTTGCCCCCCACAGGGATGCCGTAGGCCAGGCGGCTCACCTTTACCCCCAAAGGCTTGAGGAGCCGCGCCACATACATGGCAGTGGCTTCTCCCTCCACCGTTGGGTTGGTGGCCATAATGACCTCCTGGATTCCTCCCGCGTTCACCCGGGACAGCAGTTCCTTGATGGTCAGCTGTTCGGGGCCCACGCCGTCCATGGGGGAGATCAGACCATGGAGGACGTGATAGACGCCGTTGTACTCCTTGGTCCGTTCAAAGGCCAGCACATCCCGTGGGTCCTCCACCACGCATACCAGGGAGGTATCCCTGCCCTTGGCAGCACAGATGGGGCAAAGCTCCTCATCGGTGAGGTTGCCGCAGACGCTGCATTTTTTGATCTTGGTGCGGGCGTCAAGGATAGCCTGGGCAAATTCCTTTGCCTTCTCCTCCGGCTGGTCCAGGACAAAAAAGGCAAAGCGCTGGGCGGTCTTCCGCCCCACGCCGGGCAGTTTGGCAAACTGCTCCACCAGCCGCACCAGCGGCAAGGCTCCGTCCATGCGGTTCTCCCCTTTCTAAGACGTCCCGGTCAGAACATCCCCGGCATCCCGGGCATCGAGCCGGTGATCTTGCCCATCCGCGCCTCGTAGTCCTCGCTGGCGGCGCGCAGGGCCTCGTTGACAGCGGCCACCACCATGTCCTCCAGCATCTCAACATCCTCGGGGTCCACGGCCTCAGGCTTGATCTTTACGGCCTGGAGCTGCTTTTTCCCGGTGACCACAGCTTCCACCATGCCGCCCCCGGAAGTGGCGCTGTATTCCTTAACGTCCAGTTCCTCCTGGACTCGTGCCATCTCTTCCTGCATTTTCTGGGCCTGGCGGATCATCTGGTTCATATTGCCGGGGCCTCCGCCCATACCCTGGGGTAATCTCGCTTTCATATCTTCGCGTCTCCTTTGTTTCGTTTGTATCTTGGGCGCTTCGCCGGATATTCCGCTTATTCCACGGTCACCTTGACGCCTCCCTCCTGGGCGGACTTCAAAATGTCGTCCAGGGGGCTGCCTTCGGCCGCGGTTCCTTCCTCCCGGCTGGGGCCGGCGTAGGGACCAATGCCGTATTTTTTGCCCGTCACCTCGGCGATGGCGGACTTGAGGCTTGTTTTGGTGTATTCGTTGCTGCGCATCAGCTCGGTGAAAACCGGATTGTCGCACTGGATCAGCACCCGGCTGCCGCTGAGATAGGCCGCCGAACCGCTGAGCGCTCCCCGCAGAGCCTTGTTGGTGGTTCCCAGCCGGGCCAGGACCTCCTCCCACTGGGGCATGGGCGCCGTGGGCACCGCCTCAGGGGGGGCAGCCGCCGAAGCGCTCTGAGGCTCTGGGGACGGCTCACGGGCCGGGGCAGCGGGCCGGGGCGGCGGGGTCCTTTCCCCGCTCCCCTCCGCCGGGGCTCCCGCCGGAGCAGAAGCTGCCGCAGGCAGCCCCGCCTGGAGGCGGTTAAGCTTCGCCTCCAGAGATTCTATCCGGGCCACCAGGGCCTCCGGAGAAGCGCTGAGCCGGGGCTCGCAGAGCTTGGCCGCGGCAATCTCCATCTCGGTGCGCCGGGAGGAAGTTCGGGTCATGGCCGCCTGGGCCTCCTGAAGGGTCTTGATGGCATAGCCCAGCCGCGCCGGGGAGGTTTTGGCAGCCTGGCGGACATACCGCTCCAGGGTCTCCGGGAGGCAGACGATAAAGGCTCCGGGTTCCTTGGCGGTGGCCGCCATCAGGAGGTTGCGGTAGTGGGAAACCAGCTGCTGGCAGAGGCGGTCAAACTCCACCGCTTCGCTGCCGACCTTTTCAATAATGGACATGGCGGCGGACAGGTCCCCCTCCGCCACAGCCTCCGCGATATCAAAAAGGTACTCCTGCCCCACCAGGCCGGCGGCCCGGCTGACAGCTTCCACCGTAACGGCGCCGCCATGGGCAATGCACAGGTCCAGCAGGGAAAGGGCGTCCCGCATACCGCCGTCGGCCAGCCGGGCGACCATGGTCATGGCCTCGTCCTCATACTGGATCCCTTCCTGGCCCGCCACATAGGAAAGCCTCCCGGCGATGGTCTGGGTATCGATGCGGCCAAAATCAAACCGCTGGCACCGGGACTGGATGGTGGCAGGGATTTTGTGGATTTCGGTGGTGGCAAGGATAAAGATGACGTGGGCCGGGGGCTCCTCCATGATCTTCAGCAGGGCGTTGACCGCCCCCATGCTGAGCATATGGGCCTCATCGATGATATACACCCGGTATTTGGCTACATTGGGCAGGAAGTTTGCCTCCTCCCGCAGGTCGCGGATGTTATCCACGCCGCTGTTGCTGGCCGCGTCGATCTCCACCACGTCCACCAGGGAGCCGTTGTCCACTCCGCGGCAGATCTCACACTCCCCGCAGGGGCTGCCGTCCCGGGGGCTCAGGCAGTTGACTGCCGTGGCGATAAGCTTGGCGCAGGTGGTCTTGCCGGTGCCCCGGCTGCCCATGAGAAGATAGGCGTGGGAGGGCCTGCCGTTTTTGATCTCATTTTTCAGGGTGGTGGTGACATGCTCCTGGCCCACCACGTCTTCAAAGGTCTTGGGCCGCCATTTGCGGTAAAGCGCCTGATACAAGGCTCCCC
>JAEXZK010000034.1 GCA_023451415.1 Bacillota bacterium
GGATAGTGTATATATTATACAAATTATATTCCATATTGTGAATATAAATTGGAGATAATTTAAAGCGCACCTGATTATCCATCAATGATAAGGCCGGTCCGCACTTTGACAGGCGCAAGGAGGGTACAGCACGGTTTTTCCCTCTCTCCGTCCGCCGGATCGGGCAGGATATAGATAAGGAGCCGCCGCAGGATAGAAAGTCCTGCGGCGGCTCCTTATCTATATCCATAATCACAGCTTGCAATAACCGATGAGGAGGGGACAGCCTGTGAGATGCTTGCGCACATCCGCGTCGGCCAAATCCGCATAAAACTGCAAAACACCCTCGATGCAGCCGGGGACGTTTTTGACGAACTGGCTGTGAGAGGTGACTGCGGCGGTGATGTCCCGGGGCAGCCCGTGCTTCATGCAGTAATAGCCGCTGAGGTAGCCATGGGGGAACTCCTCGCCGATCCTGCTTTTGCGGAAGCCCTCCCCGTCCCGCTCCAGCTCCACCAGCTTGCAGACGTCGTGGACCAGGCAGATCACCCGAAGTTTGTCGTGGTCCACCTGGGCCTGCTGGGACTCCTCCATGGCCCTGGCCAGGGCAAAAGCGCCCCTCAGCACGCCCCGGGTGTGGCGCACCAGGGGGTCCGGCGGCAGGTCCGGGTTGTTGGGTGCGTCCATGATATCTTCCCAGCTGCTGTCGCCGGCCGCCTCCAGCCAGATTGCGACGCAGGCTTCTCTCCACTGGGGGGTTTCCACCTCGTTGATTTCGGGCAGCACCTCCAGCAAACGCTCCCGGGTCAGCATGACGGCTCCTCCTTTTTGTCCAGGGGATTTATTCCCCTTCTTTTTCCTTTTTGTCCAGGGGATTTATTCCCCTTCTTTTTCCTTTTTCTCCAGCTTCTTTGCGCGGAGTCTGGTGTCCATGATGTTCATGGCCGTAAAGGCCGCCAGGCAGACCAGGGCGGTGCAGGCCAGCCCCAGGAAAATGCCCAGGGGCGGGCCGACGATCTGGCTGCCCAGCAGAAGGGGCACCCCCACCTTGATAACGGCCACGGTAAAAACAATGGCCGCGGTCATACGGCAGGCACGCATAAATTCCTGATAATAACGCATATCCTTTCCCCCTCCTTGCGGTTACAAAAGCCTGTCCAGCGCTTTTTCGGCGCTTTTGTTCTTGAACTGCCTCGGCGTCATCACAATGCCCCGCACCACCACCATGGTGGGGTCCCGGAGTGCCGTCAGATCCTCCAGGGGGCTGCGGTCCGTGACAAAAAAGTCCGCGCATTTGCCGGCCTCGATGGTACCGGTAAGGTCCCCCAGCCCGGCGATGGCGGCGCCCACCCGGGTGGCGGCGGAGAGGGTCTGGGCGCTGTCCGCCCCCACCAGCTTGTGGAACCAGTACAGCTCCCGCCACATATCGTAATGAGCGGCGTAGGGGGCGCCGGCTCCGCTGCCCAGTCCCACGGGGATCCCGGCGGCCAGCGCCTCCCTGGCGCAGGCGGTCAGCTCTTCCAGCTCCTCCCGGGCTCCGGGAGCCTCTGTCCTGCCGCCGGGCAGCGCCCAGGGGGCAAGGGGGGAAAGGGTGCAGACAAGGGCCGCCCCTTTTTCCAGGAACAGGCCGGCGGTTTCCTGATCCAGCCTCGCCCCATGCTCGATGATGTCCGCCCCGTTTTCCAGGGCCATGCGGACAGCCTGGAGATCGTCCGCCCAGACCATTGTCCGGCAGCCCAGGGCATGGGCCTCTTCACAGCAGGCCCTGAGGCACTGGGGGGACATCCTGGCCCCGTCCCAGGCCGCCGCAATCCGCATCAGGTTCGGCTTGCCTTCTTCCAGGCTCCTGACTTGGGCCCGTGCTTCCTCCGGGGCCTGCGCCCCGGCGTCCTCTCCGCCCCGGGGGAGGATCGTGGTGTTAGTGGCCAGGATGCGGGGCCCCTCCACATGGGCGATATTGATCCAGTCCCGGACCAGGGAGTCCATGGCTCCGGCGCTCCCCACGGTCACTATGGTGGTGACGCCGCTCATCATGGCCACCCTGGCGTTGTCGCCGCTTTTGAGGCGGAGCCGGGCCCGGGTCAGAGGGTTGCCCATCATGAAGCCCGCTTTCTGCTCCGCCCGCCCGGGGGTGCGCCGGGGCCTTCCGTCCTCGGACAGGCAGGCCTGGAGGTTGACAAGACCGGGCATCAGGTAATGTCCCTGGAGATTGAACAGGTGGACGTCCTCCAGGGCGGGGCAGGTCTCCTGGACGGATTCGATGATCTCCCCGTCAAGGACCACCGTCATGTTTTCTCTGGGCTTCATCCCCTCGGAACCGTCCAGCAGGGTGCAGTTGGTAAGGATGGTCTTTTTCATCGCCGCAGGGCCTCCCCGTTTATCCAAAATTTGTTTGCCGCAGCGGGCAAAGGGCAGGGGGCCGGGGCTTTCCCGGCTCCGGCGGACAGCCTTCCCCCTTGACCGCTGAGAGTTTTTTCAGGGTTTAAAAGTTGATCTTGTACGGCAGATACTCCACCGGCCTGCCCACTTCCCAAAAGACGGTGCTCTCCGGGGCAAAGGAGCGCATGTGGAGCTTGAACTCCTCCACTGCCGGGTCCCCGGCATAGTAGTGGCCGGGGATGACCAGATCCGGCCCCACCCAGCGCACCGCCTGGGCCGCTTCCGAAGGGCTCATGATGCTGCCGTATTTGGGGTCGGAGGTGGAGATGCAGGGCATCATCACCCGGGGCCGGTAGAGCTCCCGGATCAGCTTGATGTCCGAAAACAGGCAGGTATCCCCGGTGTGGTAGAAGCTGACCCCCGGCTCTATCATGGCCACCATGCCAAAGGGATAATAGGCGTGGGACACGCCGTGGTACATCACGTTGGAGCCATGCCACGCCGGCACCGCCCGGATGGTGGTGGGGCCAAATTTTTCCCCGTCTCCGTAGATGACGTTAAAATGCCTGCTCTCGGGGATGTCCGCCTCCGCCCGCACCTTGGCCCAGGTCTCGGTGCCGCAGAGGATGGACGCCTGGGAGTGCTCCAGGATATCCACCGTCTCCCCAAAGTGGTCAAAGGCCGCGTGGGTGAGGACCAGCAGGTCCACGTCGTAAAACATCTCCGGGGCCGCATCCTTGCAGAGGGAG
>JAEXZK010000035.1 GCA_023451415.1 Bacillota bacterium
GGTTATCCCTCTGTCGGCCCGTCTTTTTGCCAAGCTGGCCATAGATATGGGGGAAAAGCTATAGCGAAGCCGCTGCCCAGCGGGACTGTGGGGCAAGCCCGGGGCTTGTACGGAACCCTTAAAAAGTCCGCTGCCGGCAGGCGCGGCAAAGGACGCTTTGCACCTGAGGCCCTTGACTTGCGCTTCATAAACGGGTCCTTTTTCCTGCGGCCCTCCCGGTGTGCAATGGGTCCAACACAGGCACTGCCCGGCGTCCTGCTCCCTTGGAGTTCTTCGGAGGCGGGGGCGGTGAGGCCTGATGAAGAAGTATGCCGCAAAGCAAGGATGCGGCAGGGCCCTTGGCCTGGGGAGCCGCGCCGCCTTTGTGGGGGACGAGGCTCACGCCGCCAAGGGGCAGGCAGCCTTCAAAGTCACCAAAAAACGGATCTACAAGCCGCCCAGCGGCTTGCAGATCCGTTTTCCTATTGCAGGATCACAGGACTTCTTTTTTTACAGGGTTGACCAGGCGGCCCATGCCTTCCACTTCCACTTCCAGCACATCGCCATCCTTGAGCCAGACCCTCTGGTCCTCAGGATCGCACATGATGATGCCCACAGAGGTGCCGGTGAGGAGGATGTCACCGGGATTCAAAGTGAAGAACCGGGAAATGCCGCTGATGAGGAAGGGTATATTGCGGATCATATCGCTGGTGTTAAAGTCCTGGCGCAGCTCGCCGTTGACCCATCCCTTGACATTCAGGTTATTGGGATCAGCTACCTCGTCCGAGGTCACCAGGTAGGGGCCGACGGGGGCAAAGCCGTCGCAGCACTTGCCGGGGACCCAGGAGGTAGTGGCGTTCTGGAAGTCCCGGGAGGAGAGATCGTTGGCGTTGCAGTAGCCAAGGACATAGTCCAGCGCGTGCTCCTCGTCCACCAGGCGGGCCTTTTTGCCGATAACCACAGCCAGCTCGGCCTCAAAATCCACCTGTTCGGAGTTGAAGGGGATCACGGCCGGATCGCCCTGGCCGCGCACCGCCTCGGGGTACTTGGGGAACAGATGGGGGAACTCCGGCTTGGCACAGTGCTGGTTGATCATGTACTCGCAGTAGTTGAGCCCGACGCCCACGATCTTGGTGGGATGGGGGACGCAGGGGCCGATCTTCAAGGTGCTTTCCTCGTGATACACAGCGCCTTTACCGGGGTTTTGCAGATATTCGGAAAGGGCTTTGCGGGCTGCCGCACCGCCGCTGATAAAGGCGTCCATGCTTTCCGGAAGCCCGGGGACGGCGGTGATGTCCAGGATGCCCCTGTCGGTCTTTGCGCCCAGGCAAAGCTGTCCGTTCTGATAGAATGTCAATAATTTCATAATTTTACCACCCTAAAGCAATACTTTGCAGCCGCTGCATGGGGTCAGAATTTGATCCCGCTGCGCATGATGTATTGGCCGCGGTCAGCCTCTGCCTCAAACTTGCCGTCACGGACGATCTCATCGCCGCGGGAGATGACATGGGTGATGACGCCCTTGACCGTCATGCCCTCGTAGCCGTTGTAGTCGGCCTTCTGGTACTGATTTTTGACAGTAATGGTGCGGGTGCGGGCGGGGTCCAGGATGACCAGGTCCGCGTCGCCGCCGGCAACAATGGTGCCCTTCTTGGGGTACATCCCCAGCTGCTTGGCGGTGTTGGTGCTGATGATGGCGGCAAACTGCTGGGGAGTGAGCCTGCCCTCGGCCACGCCGGAGCTGTACATTACGGAGAACATATCCTCCACGCCGGCTCCGCCGTTGGGGATCTTATTGAAGCTTTCCCGGCCGTTGACGCGGCTGACGGGCATCCCCTGGTAGGCCACGGGGGCGTGGTCGGAACCCATGGAAGTGATGGTGCCGTCCCGCAGGTCGTCCCACAGGGCCTCCTGGTTCCACTTCTCGCGCAGGGGAGGAGAGCAGATGTACCGTGCGCTGTACTCAAAATCTTTGTCCAGGTCGGTAATGTCCTTGTGGAGGTAGTGGGCGCAGGTCTCGCCGAACACGTGCAGGCCCTTGGCCTCGTACTTGGCCAGCATATCGGAGGCTTCCTTGCAGGAGATATGGGCGATACGGACGCTGGCGCCGGCCGCTTCGGCAATGGCCAGGATGCGGTTGGTGGCTTCCGCCTCCAGATAGGTGGGGCGGGAGAGCCCATGCCACACAGTGGAGGTGTTGCCCTTGGCGACGTTTTCTTTGACGATGTTGTCGATGACGTCGCCGTTTTCGCAGTGGACGGTGGCGATCATGTACTTTTCGCCGCACTTTTTCAGGATCTTGTAGAGGCCGTCGTCGCTGACCAGCAGGCCGATGCCCCGGGCGGACATGAACAGCTTGATGGAATAGATGCCGGCTTCGTTCATCTTATCGACGTTCTCCAGGAAGTCGTCCAGATGATCCTCGGTGACGATGGGGGTGAGGACGTAGTCGATGTAGGAATGCTTGGCCTTTTCCATCCACATCTCAAAGTTTTCCATCAGGGACATGCCCTTGAGAGGAGGCTCGATGTAGCTCTGCACAGTGGTGATGCCCCCTGCGGCGGCGGCTCTGGAGCCGTCGGCAAAGTTGTCCACATAGTCGGGATGCTCAAAATGGACATGGGCGTCGATGCCGCCGGGGAAGACATACTGGCCCGCGGCGTCGATGACCTTATCGCCGGACTCCGCCTTGATGGAAGGCGCGATCTTGGAGATGATGCCGTCCTCCACCTGGATATCTGCGCGGTACATATCGCTGGCGGTTACAATGGTACCATTCTGAATAATTAGACTCATGACGTGACCTCCTGTATTCTGATTATACTCTGTATTCGTGCCGCCATCAATGAGGAAAGGGGCAGGGGGCGTTTTTCCCCTGGCAGGGTGCGCCACCCCTTGCCCATGGATGGCGTATGTACTGGTTTATTACTGGGCCTTCTTGGCGGGGTCCCAGATGGTGCCGGTGAGGAACTGCTTGCTGAAGGGGCCGTACTTGGTCAGCAGCAGATAGACCACGATGGTGGGGACAATGCTGGCCAGCCAGGAGATGGAGACGAAGTACAGCGCGACGGCGGCGCCAACAAGGGAAGCGATGACGCCGTTCCAGTTGACCCCTGCAAAAGCGCCGTTTTCATCATACAGCATATCCACGTCATAGTGGCGCTTCCGGAGGAAGTAGTAGTCCACAAGCATGACCATGGAGAAGGGGATCAGGAAGGCGGAAACGACGGAAACAAACATGGTGAAGCCGGTGCCGGTGGTGAGCTTCCAGGGCATTGTGATGCCGGCCAGGATGCCGATGACGGCGCAGGCGGGCTTATACTTGATCTTGGTGTAGGACATCACAACGTAGGAAGCGGGAACCACGTTCATAATAACATTGGTGGTGATCTGGGCAAAGGCGATGAAGAGCAGGGTCATGACCAGCAGAGGCTTGTTGGGCAGGATCTGGGTAAAGACGGCGATGGGGTCCCAGGTGCCGGTGGTGCCGGAGCAGAGCAGGCCGATGACCGCCATAAACATGGTGAAGGGCATGGTGCCGATGATATGGAGCCAGAAGGTGGTACCCCGTTTGACCTTGGTGTCAAGCTCACGGATGATGTCGCCCATGGTGATGACATAGGTGGCATAGGTGGCGGCAAAGGTGCACATAGCTGCCAGCCAGGGGAAGCCCCAGGCGCCTTCGTACTGGATGAGGTTGGTGATGATCTCGGCCTTGTAGGCGCCGTAAATGACGGCGAACATGATGGACAGGGCCACGATGATGAAGCCGGCGCCGATGTTCTCGATCCATTTGATGCCCTTAAAGCCCAGGCAGGACAGGGCGATCTGGAGCACCAGGAAGCCCACAAAGCAGACAAACAGGTTATCAAAGCCAAAGAGAACGCCGAAAACGGTGTTGATGGCTTCGGAGCCGATATAGGTCTGGATGCCGTACCAAAGGACGCAGGGGACGGCGCGGATCAGGCCGGGAAAAACGGCGCCCTTGATGCCGTAGGTGGGCCGTGCGTGGATGATAAAGGGGATGCCGTATTTTTGGCCGGGTTCTCCGTTCATCGTCATGAAGATGACGATAATGGTGATACCCACAACCATGGCCAGACAGGCCTGGAACAGGTTCAGCTTGCCGGTGGGGGGGACCAGGGCGGCGCCCATCATAAAGGAGTTGATGTTGATGACGGCGCCAATCCAGGACATAGCATAGGAAAACCCTCCCAAGGTCCGTTGATTTGCAGGAGTTGGGGAGAGGCTTTCCTCACCAAACCCTCTCTCAGCAGCGGCGGCGGTAGTATCTATGTTGTTACTCACACACATCTTCCTTTCACTTTACTTTCATTCGTCGTTTTTCCGGTGGATATGGTCGGATGTCAAAAAAAGTGGTTCCCCCCTCCTTATGCAACGGCTTTTACTTGTTATGTTCCCGAGAACATTAAAGGGCAAAAAATAAAACAAATATATCTTTTGAAAATGTAGGGCGTACTCAAAAACATTATTTAAGGCACAAAAATAATTTAACAAATCCTGTAAAACTATTGAAATTAATGGATAATAAAAAAATACAGGGTGAAAACCTTGAAACATATAAAATATTTTCGGACATGTTCCCGGGCAC
>JAEXZK010000078.1 GCA_023451415.1 Bacillota bacterium
CATCCATGGAGAGGCCCACGGCCAGAACAAATAAGGTAGCGAGTGTCAAGACAGTCCCTCCCGGAGATTCGGCAGCTCATGAAAAGAACCGCCGTATTGGTCATACAGCGCCGCGCACCTGCGGCCCCCCATGGTCATAAACGCCCGGACAGGGCCGCGGCAATGATATTAATTATAATGGGATTTGCCAGGAATGTAAACAACAAACGACAAAATAAAGGCTAATCCGCAAACTTTGCTTTGGGACCGGGGGTTATTCACAAAAACTTAATACTTTTTGTAGAGCTGTGGTGTAAAATATTGCTTGTAAACGCCGCTGAATGCCTGCGTTTTGGGGAATGGAGGGTCGCGCTTGTTCGGATATTTGAAGACCTACAACCCCCAGCTCCGGCTCTGTGAGCTGGAGGCTTACAAAGCGGTTTACTGCGGGCTTTGCCGGGATTTGGGCAAACGCTTTGGGCTGGCGGCGCGTTTTACCCTCAGCTATGATTTTACCTTTCTGGCCATGCTGGACATGTCCCTCCGGGATGAGGAACCGCAGATCCGGCAGAGACGCTGCGCCTTCAACCCCTTGAAAAAAGCTCCTGCGGCGGAGAGCTGCCAAAGCCTCTCCTATGCCTGTGATATGGCGCTGCTGATGCTCTGGCA
This sequence comes from Bacillota bacterium, assembly GCA_023451415.1. Taxonomy (GTDB): domain Bacteria; phylum Bacillota; class Clostridia; order Oscillospirales; family Ruminococcaceae; genus Angelakisella. The sequence goes on from JAEXZK010000078.1 coordinate 649, forward strand.
CAAGCTCCGGGATGACGTTGCCGACGGCGGCTTTTGGAAAGGCATGGCCGCCCGGCTGGCCCTTGTTCTGGCAGGCCGGGGATACCGGGAGGCGTCCCAAAGGCATCCGGAGCTGAGCGCTGTGATGGCAGGGGCCATGGAGCGCCAGTCGGCCCTGGAAAAGGCGGGCTGCCAAAGCCTGGATGAGGCCTGCCAGCCTACGGCGGATATCCTGGCCGCGGTGCTGGGCCGCCTTGCCTGCGACGAGGCACAGCGCCGGGTGCTGGAGCGGCTGGGCCTGATGCTGGGACGGTACGTCTATCTGGCGGATGCCCTGGACGACCTGGAAAAGGACCGGGCCTCGGGAAACTATAACCCCTTCCTGCTGGAGACGGGGAAGAGCGATGAAGAACTGCGCGGCGCCGCCGTGGGGTCTCTGTACCTCACCATCGCCGAGGCCGCCAAGGCCTATGAGCTTCTGGACGTCCGGCGGTTCGGACCGGTTTTGGACAACATCTTATTCCTGGGACTGCGGGCGGTGGCCGATGAGCTCCGCCTGCCGCCTGCCCGGCGAAAGCAGGGCGGGACGCCGGTGCCGGCCTCACAAGGCTGACGCAGTCCCAATGATGATAGTAAGCTGATTTTGTGTGCCCGGGGCACATCGAAAGGAATGGGGCGATCATGATGACGGATCCTTATAAGGTCTTGGGGGTCTCTCCCTCCGCCACCGATGAGCAGATAAAGGATGCCTACCGCCAGCTGGCAAGGAAATACCATCCGGACAATTATGTCAACAATCCGCTGGCGGACCTTGCCACTGAGAAGATGAAGGAGATTAACGAGGCTTACGACGATATCCAGCGCCAGCGGCGCAGCGGCGGCTCGTCCTCCCGTACCTCCTCCTCTTACGGCTCCTCCCAGGGCGGTTACTACCGGCCCCAGGCCTCCCAGTTTTCCGATATCCGCGCCCTCATCAACAACGGGCGGGTCATGGAGGCGGAGGAACTCCTGGACGGCGTCCCCCAGGCCCGGCGGGATGCGGAATGGTACTTTCTCAAGGGCACTATCTGTTACTCCAGGGGCTGGCTGGATTCCGCGCTCCAGCACTTTAACACCGCATGCCAGATGAACCCCTCCAACCAGGAGTACCGCGCTGCCCTTAACCAGCTGATGTTCCAGCGCCAGAACGGCTACGGCCAGGGCTCGCGGGGCGGCCAGATGGGGATGTCCTGCTGCGACCTGTGTGCCACCATGTACTGCGCCAACTGCTGCTGCAACTGTATGGGCAGCGGCTGCTGACCCGGCGGGTCCGGGCCTATTTTTCCGGCAGAGAGGAGAACCATATGTCCAGTATGTCCCGAAAAAGCACCCAGGTGGCCATGGGCGGCGTCGCCACCGGCTTGTGCCTGCTGCTTATGTTTTTAACTTCGATGATCCCCTTTGCGGAATATGCCCTGCCCGCCATGGCGGGCATCGTCCTCATCGCCGTGGGGGTGGAGAACGGGGCAAAAAATGCGGTGGTGGTCTACGCCGCCGTATCGCTGCTGTCCCTGATCCTGGTACCCCGGCCCGAAGCGGCCATGCTTTTTGTCTTTTTCTTCGGGTATTATCCCATCCTCCAGTTCCGCCTGGATAACATCCGCCCCAAGGTTTTGCAGTACCTGGTCAAGTTTATTATATTTAATGTTTCGGTGGTTCTTGCCTATTTTCTTATCATCCGTCTTTTTGGCATCACCGATATCCTGGACGATTTTGGGGACTTCGGCCGGTATTCCGCCTTGGTGCTCCTGGCCTTTGGCAATGTGTTCTTTGCGGTTTATGACTTCACAGTATCCAACCTGAGGTATGTTTACATCCACTGGTTCCGGCCCAAATTCCTGCGCAAGGCGGGATGAGGATACTTTGGCCGGTATGGGCAGCTTCTCTGGGAAGCTGCCCTTTGCGTTACATTCTTTTTATGAGGAGGATAAAGCGATGGAGACTCTGAAAAAGATATTCCGGCTGCTGTTCCACCGGGTGGTGCTGGTAGGGCTGGCCATCCTAGCCCAGGTGGCGCTGATGGTAATAGTGCTTTGGAAGTTTACCCCCTATTTTGTCTACTATTACGGCGTCACTGTTGTCATAGCCCTGGTGGTGGTCCTCCATATCATCAACGGCAGGAGCAACCCGGGCTACAAAATCGCCTGGCTGGTGCCGGTGCTGACCTTTCCCATTTTCGGCGTGATTTTTTATCTGGTGCTGGGTGGCAGCCGCCTGAGCCAGCGGCAGAAGCGGAAAATGCAGACAATTTCCAAGAGGGCGGCTGAGACGGCCCTGCCGGAAAACCCGGTCCTGAACCGCCTGGCCGGCGAGGATGCCGACGCGGGCAACCAGGCGCGGTATCTGGAGCGCTATGCCCTCTCACCGGTTCACCGCCACACCCAGACCGAATACCTGCCCATCGGCGAGGCGACCTTCCAGAAGATGTGTGAGGAACTGGAGAAGGCCGAACACTATATTTTCATGGAGTACTTCATCATCCAGGGCGGCCAGATGTGGGACACCCTCCTGGAGATCCTCAAGCGGAAGGCGGACCAGGGGCTGGACGTCCGGGTGATTTATGACGACCTGGGCAGCATCATGACCCTGCCCTACCGTTATGACAGGAAGCTGGAGGCCATGGGCATCCGGTGCGCGGCCTTCAATCCTTTTGTCCCGGTGGTCAACCTCCGCCTCAACAACCGGGATCACCGGAAAATCTGCGTCATTGACGGCCATACCGGCTTCACCGGAGGCATCAACCTGGCCGACGAATACATCAACGCCTATGAGAAGCACGGCCACTGGAAGGATACCGCCGTTTTTCTCCACGGGGATGCGGTCTGGAACCTGACGGTGATGTTCCTGGCCATGTGGGACTACCTGCGGGGGGACGAGAAAGATTTTTCCAAGTATAAACCCCTGGTGTACAATCCCGACGGAGTCAAAAGCGACGGCTATGTGCAGCCCTTTTCCGACAGCCCCCTGGATGGGGAGGCCACCGGCGAGACGGTTTACCTGAACCTCATCACCAAGGCCAAGCGGTATGTACATATCACCACCCCTTATCTCATCATCGACAATGAGATGGTGACCGCCCTCTGCATCGCTGCCAAATCGGGGGTGGATGTCCGGATCATTACCCCCCATGTGGCGGACAAATGGTATGTCCATGCCGTCACCAGGGCCTATTATGAGGTGCTGGTGGAGAGCGGGGTGCAGATTTTTGAGTATACCCCTGGCTTCATCCATGCCAAGACCTTTGTGGTGGATGACGAATATGCCGTGGTGGGGACCATCAACCTGGACTACCGCAGCCTTTACCTCCATTTTGAATGCGGCGCGTGGATGTACAAGACCCGGTGTGTGGGCCAGGTGGCCGAGGATTTCCTGAAAACCCAAGCCATGAGCCAGCAGGTGACCCTGGCCCAGTGCCGCGCCGTCCCCTGGTACAGGAAGCTGTGCAGGTCTTTTCTCAGGGTCTTTGCGCCGCTGATGTAAGGGGAGATGGCATGAGCTGGACAAAGTTAAACGGCAGCGGCGATATCGCCGCCCTCCTGGAACAATATGGGGGATTCCATGATTCCTGCATTGTGGGCATCCGCTACCAAAGCGGGAACTTTGTGGACGAAAAAAGGCGTATGGGGTGCGGCTCCTCCCAGGATCATGTCCTGTATATCACCTTCCAGCGCCAACGGGAGCCGGTAACCCTGGAACTGTGCTTCACCGGAGTCAGGCGGTTCCACATAGAGGGGTGGCGCGAGAATTATTTTTGCGATATTTTTGGCTGCCAGCTGCGGGAGATAAAGGCCATGGGACCAGGCGGTGAGGAGCGGCTTATCCTGTGGGCGGACAATGAAGATTTTTCCCTGGAAGGGGCGGGCCCGGAGCCTCTGGAAGCGCTTTCTTCCTCCTATATCATTGCAGAACAGTGCAGATGGCGGTTTGCCGGCCAAGGCCAATAGATTAAAACGGATAAAAAAGAGCTGTCCCCCGTCAGATATGGTCGGGACAGCTCTTTTTGTGTCCCAAGAGGAGGCCGGCGAACCATGCGGCATCTTCCCGGGTGATGGCGCCGGTGAGGCACAGGAGGACGATGTAGACCAGGAGGGCCAGGGCGATCCTCAGGGCCAGGGAACCACCGCAGGCGGCGGGGGAGAGCCCCATGAGGACTGTCAGCGGGGGAAGGAACACCGCCGAGGCGGCCACGCACATCGCCGGGCGCAGGACATCCCCCCACAGGGTGACCCGCAGGCTGGAAATCCGCAGGAGCTTGCCCACGCTGAGGGCAAAATTGAGAACCTCAGTAAACCAGACGGTGAAAAGATACCCCCCAATGGCAAAGCGGGGCAGCAGGAGATAGACAAGGATGACGCTGCACAGGGAGTCGATGATATTGTAGCGCATGGAGGCCACCTGTTCCCCCAGGCCCTTGAGCATGCCGTCGGTGAGCATATCCATATACATGACGGGGATGAGCGGGGCAAAGATCCTCATATACTGCCCAGCCTCCAGGCTGTCATATATGATGAGGCCCAGCTCCCGGGAAAACCCCCACACCATGCCCGCCACCCCAAAGGAAAAAAGGATGCCCATGCTGAAGACCCGGCCCACCATATAGTCAACTCTGGCTTGTTTGCCGGCCACCTGGCTCCGGGTGAGCTCCGGCACCAGCAGCTCGGCAAGAGCTGTCAGGAGCGCGGATGGAAAGAGGAGGATGGGAAAGACCATCCCGTGGATGACCCCATAGGAGGAGAAGGCTCCCTGGGAGGAGGCGCCGGACTTCCGCAGCCCCCGGGGGATAAGAAGATTCTGGAGGGTGGTGAGGGCGGTGCGGGCATAGGCGGAAAAGGCCACCGGCAGGGCCGTATGCAGGAGGCGGAAGGTCATCCGGCGGGGCGGCCGTCCGGGATGGCTGTACCGGCGGCGGTCTGTCAGATAGAGGCCCCACAGCAGCCCCAGGGAACAGACCTCCCCCACGGCGCTGCCTGCCGCCACGGCGGCGCAGGCATATTCCAGCCCCTTGGGCGCCAGCCAGAGGAAGATGGCCACCGTCACCCCGATGCGGATAAACTGCTCCAACGCTTGGGCCGTGGCGGATTTGAGCACCCGCTGGACGGCGGTAAAGTACCCGCCCAAAGCGGAGCCCATGGCCAGAAAGGGAAGCCCCAAAGCCAGCACCCGCAGGGAAAAGGCACAGCGCGGGTCGCCGATCCATTGCCCGGCAAAAAGGGAGGCCCCGCCCCAAAGAATGACGGCGGCCCCGGATCCAAAAAGGGCGGAATACCAGAGACACCGGGCCATGGCGGCTTTGGCGCCCCGATGGCTGCCCAGGCCCAGCTCTTCGGCTACCAGGCGGGTAGCGGCAAAGCGTACCCCGGAGATGGCCAGGGTCACGGCCAGGGAATAGACGGACATGGTAAGCTGCCACAGGCCAATGCCTTCGGACCCGATCCGGGAGGTGAGGTAGACCTGAAAGGAGACCCCCACCGTCTGCATGAAGAAGGAGGCCGCGGTGAGCAGGAGGGTGTTGAACGCCAGTCTTTGCACTTGCCGCACATCTGTCCCTCCCCGTTCCATACTGCTAAAGTATATTGCGGGGGAAAAGCAAAAAGACGCCCCGACCAGGGACGTCTTTTGCGGCGGAAAGGCGGCTCAGCGCGCCGTCTGCTCAAACAACTGGGCGGGACGGATGGCCCTGGTATGCCGGATGGGTTCCCAGGTCTTTTGCCGGCGGAAGAGGCAGATGAAGTTGATGGGAATCCAGCTCATAATAAAGACCCAGTAGAAAGCCATAGCGCCCAGCATGGGAAGAACAGGCTTCCTGGCTGCAGCCACCGAGGCGAAGGCTGTGGCAAAGGTGCAGAGAAAGGAACAGGAAAGGGAGAGAAAGAACTGATAGTAAAGCTGGGTCTGGGGGAAGAGGCCGTAGGGGATCTCCAGCAGGTGAAACAGTGCCCCCAGGGCCATGGGCAGCAGGCAGAGAAGCTGCATCAGGGG
>JAEXZK010000119.1 GCA_023451415.1 Bacillota bacterium
GGAAGGATCAAGCGGCAAGGACCCGGACCTGGTGATGGAAAATGGCAGGATCAAGGAGTTCCCCCTGCTGCAAAAGATACTGGACAGCTTCAACCGGTATGACCGGGGCTACGGCCAGATCATCGTACAGTGCAACACGGAGGATAACGCGGCCGGCCTGCCCGAATACGCCCTGGCCCATGGAGCCAAGGCCATCGAGTTCAAGTTCGGCCAGTCCGCCAAGGGCACCCAGCCGGTGACCCGGCTGAAGGACAGGGAGGAGGCGCTCCGCAAGCAGAAGGCCGGGGTTCTGGTGTACCCCGACCCGTCGGGCTCCCAGATGCAGCGCGCCTGGGAGGAGGGCGTTTGTCCCGCCTTTTATTCCTACGGCAGGCTCCCCCAGTGGACAGAAGAATATCTCTGCCGCCGGGCTGCCGAGCTGAGGCAGCTTGGGGCCCAAAACCTCTATTTTAAGATGGCCGGGTATGACAGGGCGGACCTGGAGCAGGTCTTGCGGATGGCATGCAGCGCCGGTATCGATATGGTCACCTTTGACGGCGCCGGCGGAGGCAGCGGTTACAGCCCCTGCAAGATGATGAACGAATGGGCCCTGCCCACCGTCTGTATGGAGAGCGCCCTGGTGGACATCCTGCGCCGTCTGCGCACCCAGGGCCTGGAGATGCCCGCTGTTACCCTCACCGGCGGCTTTGCCACCGAGGATCAGGTGTTCAAGGCCCTGGCCCTGGGCCAGGGGGAGATCCTCAGCATCGGCCTCTGCCGGTCCGCCATGGCGGCGGCCATGAGCGGCAAAAGGATTGGGGAGGCCATCCGTCGGGGCGAGGTGCCCAAGATGTTCCAGAAATACGGCTCCACGGTGGAGGAGATTTTCGGCGATCTGCCCGACCTGAGGGCCCTGTATGGAAAAGAGGCGGACAGCTTTTCCACCGGCTCCATCGGCGTATTTTCCTACCTGAACCGGATCGGATTCGGCCTGCGCCATTTTGCCGCGCTGACCCGCAAATTTGATTTGAACCTGCTGGATGCAACGGACCTGATCCCCTTGACCCGTGACGCCAAGGAGCTGCTGGTCGGGTCCTGGTTTGACTGGCAGCAGTGAGCCCGGAGGGCAGATTTCCGCCGGCGGCCCGCCCCTCATCCCCAAAAGAAACGGGCGGGGCTATCAGCCCCGGGCACCCAGGATGTGGAGAAGCCGGAGCTCCCGATACTGATAGCTGCCCAGGGCGCGGTTGTCCGCATCAAAGGTGTGGGCGGATATCAGGATGTTCTCCGGCGCGGGAAGCCGCCCCGCCTGGGTCACCAGGAGGGAGTGAGCATACCGCTGGCCGTCAAAGGTGAGCTGTATCACATCCCCGGGTTGGGCTTTGTTCAGCGGCAGCAGCTCCGCATAGGGGCCGGGGCCGCGGTTGGCCAGAAGGAATTTGTGGAGAAACTCCACTCCCGTCCAGGCGGCTGCCCGGTCCTGGAGGGAGCGGTAATACCACCCCAGATCCGGGGTGTAATTCATGACGCCGCACCCGGCGTAGAGGCACTGGGAAACAAAATTGGTGCAGTCCCCGCCCAGCCCGTCAAAATTGTAGTACTGGGGGTTGCGGCCCTTGGCCCATTTGCGTGCATAGGCCACCGCTTTGCCCCTGTCGTATGCCATGGCGAAACCTCCTGTCTCATTGTAGTGCTCTATCCTATGTCCGCCGGAGTGGAGAGTTGTGGACGCGGGGGATTTTGCGCCCGCTGCGGGGCAGACTAGGGCATATTCACATCATCCGGGATGTCAGGGGCTTGCGGCTTTGGCGCCGGACGAGGCGTTTTGCCGCAGCTGCCGCCCTTCTCAAGGGGAGGGGACAAAGGCCGTGAGAAACGGGCGTTGAGCCTTTACGCAGACAAAAGAAGGAGGCGGTGCGGTGGCGTGCGGGAAGCTTTATGAATTTGACGCTGTGATACAAAAGGTGGAGGGGATTGACGGGGCTTATGTGGAAATCCCTTTTGACGTCCGGGCGGAGTTCGGCAGGGGCCGGGTCCCGGTGGACGCCTCCTTTGACGGCGTGGAATATCGGGGAAGCCTGGTGCGGATGGGCACTCCATGCCACATCCTGGGCCTGCGGAAGGATATCCGGGCCCGGATCGGCAAGGGGCCGGGGGATACGGTCCATGTGTCTCTGAAAGAGCGAAAGCAGTAAAAGGCAATAAAAATCAGCGGGGGCCCCGGACAAGGGCCCCCGCTGATTTTTTGCATAGGGGTTATGAAGTGACACCGTGGCGCACCCGGTATCCGGCCAGCAGCAGGTCCACCATCCGTCCATAGCTGGCCACGCCGTCGGACTGGCTGTTGGCCCGGAGGTAGGCGTTGTTGACGCTCCGGGAAAAGTCGCCAAAGTCAGTTTTGTGGGCATAGTAATAGTCGCTGTCCTCCGCCAGATCCCGGCGGACGCCTTCGTCCAGGGCCGCCATCACCTGGGCGTGGGCGTCGCTGTCATGGCTGTACAGGGCGTTGGTGGCATGGATGAGGGCGATGACCGTCCCACTGTACCACAGGTCGGGATCGTCGGAGGCCATGCAGGCCAGATACCCCAGGTAGTTGGCTTCGTCCTCACGCATCATGCCGCTGATGTGGGCCAGCTCGTGGCAGATGGAGAAGGGAATGTCAATGTCGGAGGTGTGGACGTTGACATTGGCCTCCATGGTAAAGGGGAAAAAGACGCCCACGATCTGCATATAGGACATGGCCTCGGAAAAGACCACGGCTTTGGGGGTGGTGGCGGCGCTGACGGGGAAAAGCTCCGACCATTGGGGGTTCCCTTCCATCAGGGCAGCATAGCCGCCGGCCCCCGCCCGGCCCAGTTCCTCAAAGGGCTTGGATAAGACAAAGACGCCGCTTTCGTCCTCGGCCCTGTCCTCACGGAGGCGGTTGGCCTGTCCGGCCAGCTCCATGCACAGACCGGTCAGCTCCGACACCTGGGAGGGGCGGATCTCCAGCCCGCTGTAATAAAGGAATGGGCGGCGGTAGTAATTGAGCCCGCTGGAGATGGTAAAGAGGAACAGGATCACAGACAGCAGGGCCCCGGCCCCCAGAAGGCAGCTGCCGGCGTAGGACAGGCAGCCCCGGCCCCGGCGGACGCATCCCCGGATAAAAAGGACGATGGAGCAAAGTGCCCCCGCCACCAGGATGATAAGGAGCCATTCCGCCAGGGAAAAGGGAATGGGGGAGGTGAGAGAGGAGAGAAGGGCGGACCACCGGCGGTAGAACCCCAGGCTGAAAAGACGCTCGACGGCCTCCTGATGGCCCTTGGCCAGGAAGATAAGCAGCAGGCTGAGAGGCGTCAGACAGCAGAGAAAAGCACAAAAAATTTTCCAGGATTTTTTCATCTATGTATGCCCCCATTCCTACACCACGACGATGGTGATGCCTTGGTTTGTGCGGGTGTAGTCCCGGTCCTTGCGCAGTTCCGGATAAAGATCGACGGCCTGCCGTGCGTTGTCATAAAAGGGGGAAAACTCATCTCCGGGCACCACCAGGCGGACCTGCCCCTGGCGCCGCTTTTGTTCAAGGTCCCGGAGGACCCCCTGACGGATGGCTCCGCCCCGGCCCGAGGACCCATAGCCGTGGATCAGTTTAAGCACAGGCCGGCCTGTGGCCCTTGCGGTGCGCAGGGCCTGATTGAGGCGGGATTTTGCCACTTCCACAGTGGGCATCCCCTGCTCCAGATTGACTATGGTCACTGTCATTTTGATCTCCCCCAAGCAAAAGTAAAATTCCAGCCCCGGCCAGGCGCGCCGCACAGCCCGGAATACAGAAAATACCAGGCCTGGGTGTTTTGACCCAAAAGCCTGGTATCAGTATAACATTATTCTGGAAAATCCGACACCCCCGGGAGACCGGGAAACAAACCAAATCCAGGAAGATTCAGGAAACCGTCACAGAAGTGGCCACCGTGAGGACACTGCCGTCGCAGCCGCAGAGGATGGAATCCCCCGGACTCACTGCCCCGCCGATGATCCGGTCGGCCAGGGGGTCCTCCACCAGGGAGTGGACAGCCCGGCGCAGGGGCCGCGCCCCGTAGGGCTGATCGTATCCCGCTTTGGCAACCAGCTCCACCACCTCGGGGGTAAACGCCACCTGGATGTTCATCTCCTGAAGGCGCGAGGAGACCTCTTCCAGCAGGAGAAGGGCGATCTGGCCGAGCTCTTCCCGGCTGAGCTTGGAGAAGATGACGGTTTCATCGATGCGGTTGAGGAATTCCGGGCTGAAGCTGCGGCGCACCTGGGCCATGACGTCGCTGTAATAAGGGGCCTTGGAGCCGGAGGACTCCACAGGGGAGCCAAAGCCCAGTGATTTCTTTTCGGTGATGTGCTCGGCGCCTACGTTGGAGGTCATAATGAGGATACAGTTGCGGAAGATCGCCTTGCGGCCCTGGGAATCGGTGAGCTCACCATCCTCCAGCACCTGAAGAAGGATATTGTAAACATCGGGGTGTGCTTTTTCGATTTCGTCAAAAAGGACCACCGCAAAGGGCTTCTTGCGCACTTTTTCGGTGAGCTGGCCCCCCTCGTCATATCCGGCGTATCCGGGAGGGGCGCCGATGAGCTTGCTGACGCTGTGCTTTTCCATATACTCAGACATATCCAGCTTGATGATGCTGTTTTCATCCCCAAAAAGGCTGTCCCCAAGGGCGCGGCAGAGCTGGGTCTTGCCCACGCCGGTGGGCCCCAGGAAGAGGAAGGAGCCGATGGGACGGCGGGGGTCCTTGAGGCCCACCCGGCTGCGGCGGATGGCCCGTGCCACCAGCCGCACCGCCTCGTCCTGGCCGATAAGCCGCCTGTGCAGGTTCCCCTCCAGGTTCAGATACCGCTTATCCTGTTCCTCGTTGATCTTGCTCAGGTCGATGCCGGTGGTCTGGGAGATGATCTGCGCCACATCGGATTTGGTGATAGGGGGGACGGTGAGATTTTTGCATTCCTGGAAGGCCGAGAGCTCCAGCTGGGCCAGCTGGACCCGCTCCCGCTCCCTCAGGGAGGCGGCCAGGTCGAAGTTCTGGTTGTCAATAGCCTCCTCCTTCTCCTGGCGCAGGGCGATGAGGCTCTGGCGAAGGGCTGCGTCGGGGGTGGGGGCGCTGCTGAGCCGGAGCCGCACCCGGG
>JAEXZK010000153.1 GCA_023451415.1 Bacillota bacterium
ATTCAGGAGACGGCCCGGGCCCTGGGGGAGGCCATTGGGGCGGTGGCCCTGGGGGTCAAAGCCACCCTGGCCGGGATCACGGAATTCCTCAGCGGGGTCTTTACCGGGGACTGGGCACGGGCCTGGGAGGGCGTCCGGGAGATATTCAGCGGGCAGTGGGAGGCTATGAGCGGCTTTGCCAAAGGGACGGTCAACGCCGTCATTTCACTGATCAACGCCATGATCCGGGCGGCTGCCGACGGTATCAATTACCTCATCGGCCAGCTGAACAAGATACGCTTTGAGGTCCCGGACTGGGTGCCCGGGATCGGCGGAAAGAGCTGGGGGATCCACATCGACGCCCTGAGTCCCTACCAGATCCCCATGCTGGCCACAGGCGCGGTGATCCCGCCGGGGGCGGAATTCCTGGCTGTGCTGGGGGACCAGCGGGCGGGCCGGAACCTGGAGGCCCCCGAGGGGCTCATCCGGCAGATCGTCCGGGAAGAAAGCGGCGGCCAGGGGGTGCGGCTGAACGTCAGCGCCAAGGGCACCGCCGGGGAACTGGTGCGGTGGCTCCGCTTTGAGATGGAGCGGGAGGACAGCCGCCGGGGCGAAAGCCTGGTGAAGGGAGGGGATGCCTATGCTGTCTATTGACGGCCAGGAGTACGACGTGCCGGTGATCTCCCTCAAGAGAAAGGCGGATTTCCTGGACAAATATGCCGAGCGCACCGAGGACGGCGTGCTGCGCCGGGAACTCATCGGCGTCTATTTCAACTACCAGCTGAAGCTGGGGGCCACGCTGGACGCCGGGGAATACCGCAGGCTTTGGAGAAAGCTCACCGAGCCGGAGGAATTCCACACGGTCACCCTGCCGGGAGAGGACGGGGATTACACCTTTACCGCCTACTTTTCCGGCGTGGGGGACGAGCTGCGCCGCCAGCGGGACGGCAGGAATTACTTCCGGGGCCTGACAGTAAACTTTATTGCCCGGACCCCGGCCAGGAGCTGAGAAGGGAGGGAACTGATGAACACAGCCATCGACATAGCCTTCGGGCTTTATGATACCACCGCCCGCCAGGACAGCACATTGGCCTTTTCCGGGGAAATGCAGGATTTTTCCAGCCTTGGGGACCTGAAGGCGGAAGAGGGGGCGGCCCCTCCGCCGGCAGCCACCCTGGAGGAGGACTATTTTCTCCTGGACGGCAGCTTCCAGCCTTTTCCCGACCAGCCATCCGGAGAGACCTGGGGGCTGTGGTCCCGGGAGATGAGCGGGGCGGACGGGCAGTTTGCCCAGCCGCTGCGGCTGACGGCGGAATTCGATTCCCCCCACAGCAGCGTGGGGCTGACGCTGCGGTTCGACCTCCACACCGGGGACTGCCCCTCCCGGATCAAAGCCCGGTGGTACGACCCGCTTGGCAACCTGCTGCACACCGGGGAGTTCACTGGCAGCGACGGACAGTGGCTGCTGGAAAGCAAGGTAGAGAACTATGCCAAGGTGGTGCTGGAGTTTGCGGGGACGTCCCGGCCCTGGCGCTATCTGAAGGTGACGGGGCTGGACTACGGGGCCACCCGGGTCCTGGGGCCGGAGGAGATCGTCTCAGCCCACCTGACGGAGGAAATAGACCCCGCCTCGGCGCGGCTGCCGGTGAATATGCTGGAGTTCAGCCTCCACAGCGATGAGCGGGGATTTTCCCTGCTCAACCCCCAGGGGACCTTTTCCCTGCTCCAGCAGCGGCAGAAGCTGTCCCTGCGGGGATACCTGGACGGCGCGGAGCGGTATCTGGGCGGATTTTACCTGAAAAGCTGGGAAAATGATGGGGAAGGGGGCATCCGGATGACCGCCCAGGACGCGGTGGGACTCATGGATGAGACCACCTTCCTGGGCGGGGTTTACAGCGGAGTGTCGGGGCTGGAGCTTCTGGAGGAGATACTTGTCTCCGCCGGGGTGGAGCATGAAATATCCCCTCTGCTGCCCGAACGCACTCTCAGCGGCTGGCTCCCGGTGTGCAGCCACAGGGAGGCCCTGCGGCGGGTGGCCTTTGCCATGGGGGCGTCGGCGGACTGTTCCAGACGGGATGGCGTCAGGCTGGAACCGCTGCCGCAGCGGCCGTCAGCCCTCATCCCCCTCTCCCGAAAGCTGGAGGGGCAGCGGACGGGGCTGCGGGAGCGGGTGACGGGGGTGGACCTGACGGTGCATACCTATCAGCCCGGCCAGGAAAGCCGGGAGCTTTTTCGTGATACCCTGGGATCGGGGCGGCACAGGGTGCTGCTGGCCAGGCCCGCCCATGGACTGGCCGTATCGGGCGGTGTATTGGAGGCCTCCGGGGCAAATTACGCGGATATCCTGGTGGCGGCCCCGGGAGAGGTGACCCTCACCGGTACGGAATACAGCGAAGGCAAGCGGATCGCCGCCTGCCGGGCGGAACTCCTGCCCCCAGGGGAGGCGGAGCGGCTTCTCACAGTGGAGGATGCCACCATCCTGGACGCCGCCAGGGCCGGGGAAGATGCCCGGCGGGTCTATGACTATTATGCGAACCGGTATCAGAGCAGTTTTACCATGCTGCCTGGGACGGAGGAGGTATCCTGGATGGTGGTGGCCCAGGGCAGGGACGGGCATCAGCTGAAGGGCAGGATCGAGGCCATGGAAACCGACCTGACCGGGGGCTTCCTGGCCAAAGTGAGGATGACGGGGACGCCGCTGTCCGCACGGTGGCAGTATTACTCCGGCGAGTTGTACGCAGGGGAAGAAAAGGGGGCGATGTAGGATGGCATGGACGGAGCCGGTGATAGACCGGACGGCGGCAGACGTGGCCCAAAGGCGGAAAAAGGGATTCTGCAACGCTGCGGACCTCAACCGCCTGGAAGGGAACTGCGGGTGGCTGGGGGAGGCCCTGGCGGCCGGGCCGCAGACCAGGGAATGGGCGCGGGGAGACTTCCCCACCTCGGGGGAACTGGAGCGGATCCTGAGGAATATCGCGGCCCTGAGGGCGGCCTACTACACCCGGAGCACGACCCCGGCCACCCCGGAAGCGCCTCTGAACACCTGGGAGAAATGGAACGAGGCCGAGACCATCCTCAGGGA
>JAEXZK010000162.1 GCA_023451415.1 Bacillota bacterium
TTGTTGTGGATGACATAGTCGGCGCGGCTGGTGTAAAACTCATCCTTGTGCTGGCTGGCCATGCGGTTCATGGCCTCTTCCGGGGTCATGTGGTCCCGCTTGATAATCCTCTGGAGGCGGCGCGCGCTGTCGCTGATCACCGCCACCACCTTGTCGCACAGGGCGTCCGCACCGCTTTCATAAAGAGTAGGCGCATCCAAAAAAATGGCCTTTGCCCCGGCCTCCCTGGCCTTCATGATCTCCATTTCCGTCTCCTCCACGATGTAGGGGAAGATGATCCTGTTCAGGGTGCGGAGCTTCTCCTTATCGGTAAAGACCACCTGAGCCAGCTTCTTGCGGTTGAGGTTGCCGTCGGCGTCGATGATCAGCGGAGAAAATTCCACCGCCAAATCCACCAGGCACCGCTTCCCCTTCTGGACCACCTGCCGGGAGATCTGGTCCGCGTCGATGACCGCGATGCCGTTCCATTCCCGCAGCACCTGTGAAACGGAGGATTTCCCCGACCCGGTGGGGCCGGTGAGTCCGATTACCATGCTTTCTTCCTCCTGTCACGTTTTCTTGCCATCAGTAAGCCAGGGGCAGCCCGCCCGGCGGCGGGAGGGCTGCCGGCCTTGCCGGGAAAATCCCGCGCCCCTTGTGCACTGACAGCGCCATATCACTATTACTTTACGGCTGCGCCCCCCGGCTTATACATCGGTGATGTGGAACCCGGCGGAACGCACCAGACGGTTGTACACCGCCAGCCCCATCCCCTGGGTCTTGGGCGCATGGACCAGCACCCGGCGGACTCCCAGGGCGTCCAGCCGCCGCAGGTCGTCAAAGAGGGCTTCGGTCTGGGCGGCGTAGTCGTCCGCCCCGCCGTAGCAGAGCCGCGGCAGGTCCCCCAACCCCTCTTCATCCTCGGCAAAGCACATGGCCCACAGCCCCGGATCCTCCGCCGCGCGGGCCCGGACATAGGCGGTATAGCCCGCCGAATCCCCCCGCACCAGCTCCACGTCGGCCTTGGGGGCGTAATGCTTGTACTTGAGGCCCGGGGAAAGGACCTTTGCCCCCTCCTCCAGCCTTTCCAGGACGCCCTTGCCCAGGTCCACCCGGCCCAGGACTTCCCGGAGCTGCTCCAGAGTCACCGCGCCGGGGCGGAGCAGGGTGGGGACCTCCCCGCAGAGGGAGATCACCGTGGATTCCACCCCCACGGCACAGCGGCCGCTTGCCACAATGGCGTCCACCCGTCCCCACAGGTCGTCTATGCAGTGCTGGGCGGTGGTGGTGCTGGGGCTCCCGGACCGGTTGGCCGACGGCGCCGCCAGGGGAGCCGACGCCTCGATGATGGCCCGGGCCACAGGGTGGGAGGGCATCCGCACCGCCACGGTGTCCAGCCCCCCGGAAGTGATCAGAGGGATACGGTCCCCCTTGGGGCAGATGACGGTGAGGGGCCCCGGCCAAAAACGCTCCGCCAGGGCCTCCAGCCCCGCGGGGCGCGCCGCGGCCACCTCATCCAGCTGCTCCATCCGGCTGATGTGGACGATGAGGGGGTTGTCCGCAGGACGCCCCTTGGCCTCAAAGATGGCGGCCACTGCCTCCGGATTGGCGGCGTCCGCCGCCAGCCCGTACACCGTCTCGGTGGGTATGGCCACAATGCCGCCCCGGCGGAGTATCTCCCCCGCTCTGGCGACGGCCTCCGCTCCGGTCTCAGGGTCGGCCGCTTCCAGCAAAATGGTTTGTTTCTCTGTCATAATACCTTTTTCTTGCTCCTTCTTGGATCGGACAGCCCCCAAAAGACGGGAAAGGGCCGGGGCTATTCCTCATCCTCCCGGGGCGGGCGCACATAGGGGAGCATCTTCCTTTCGCACGCGCCCAGCTCCAGATAATTTTTTCTCGCTTCCCGCAATGTCATCCCGCCGTTGGAATCGCTTGGCTCACCCTCCGAGGAAGCAAAGGGGTCGTTCTCCCAAAAGCAGACCGGGCAGATATAACCGCAGTCCCTCCCGGGAGGTACGGGATAGGTGCGGTGCCCGCAGCACGGGCAGGGGTATTTTTTCATCCCCACGCCCCGCTCAGCCGCCCTGGGCCTTCAGCTTTTCCGCCTGGTCGTAGGTGAGGATGGCGTCCAGCATCTCATCCATGTCCCCGCTCAGGAAGCCGTCCAGCTTGTACAGGGTCAGGCCGATGCGGTGGTCGCTCACCCTGCCCTGGGGGTAGTTGTAGGTGCGGATGCGCTCGCTGCGGTCGCCGGTGCCCACCTGGAGCTTCCTCTCGCTGGCGATGCGGTCTGTCTGCTCCCGCAGCTTTTCCTCATACAGCCGCGAGCGGAGCACCCGCAGGGCCTTGTCCTTATTTTTAAACTGGCTGCGCTCGTCCTGGCATTCCACCACCGTGCCGGTGGGCAGGTGGGTGATCCGGATGGCGGAGCTGGTTTTGTTGATGTGCTGCCCCCCCGCGCCGCTGGAGCGGAAGGTGTCGATCTTCAGGTCCTTGGGGTCCAGCTCAAACTCCACCTCCTCCGCTTCGGGCAGGACCGCCACGGTCACGGTGGAGGTGTGGATGCGGCCCTGGGTCTCGGTCTCGGGCACCCGCTGGACCCTGTGGACGCCGCTTTCAAACTTGAGGCGGGAGTAGGCCCCCTCTCCGTCTATGGAAAAGCTGATTTCCTTGACGCCCCCCAGCTCGGTTTCGCTGAGGTTCATCACCTCGGTTTTCCAGCCCCGACGCTCGGCGTACATGGTGTACATCCGGGTGAGGACGGCAGCAAAAAGGGCCGCCTCCTCCCCGCCGGCGCCGGCCCGGATCTCCACGATGACGTTGCGGTCGTCGTTGGGGTCCTTGGGCAGCAGGAGGATGGTCAGTTCCCGCTGGCACTGCTCCGCCTTGTCCTTGGATTCCCGCAGCTGCTCCTCGGCCATCTCCCGCAGCTCTTTGTCCAGGCCGCCTTCGTCCAGCAGCTCCTTTGCTTCCTCCAAAGCTGCCCTGGCGGCGGCGTATTCCTTATGCTTTTCCACAATGGGGGTCAGATTTTTATATTCCTTCATTAGGTCCCGGTACCGGGTGTTGTCCCCGATGACAGCGGGGTCGGTGAGGAGGTTGCTTACCTCCTCATATCGGTTGGCGATACCTTGCAGCTGCTCCAGCATAAAAGCTCCTCCTTGGATTTCGGTGTACAGGGATGCCTACAAGCCTCCCTACAAGCCGTCTTCCCGGATGACCTTTTTGATGTTTCGTTCCACCTTGAGGCGGGGGGCCATGATCAGATGCCCGCATTTCTGGCATTTGATCTTAAAGTCCATCCCGACCCGGGTGACCTCAAAAAGGTTGCAGCCACAGGGGTGCTGCTTTTTCATTTCCAGGATTTCGCCCACTCTGATGTCCATGACTGCCGCCTCCTCTCTGCTGATGTGCGCGGGTCTGCCGGTAAATGGATGCGCCGAACATGTCCCGCGGCACGCTGCGCGCAAGCGCCGCCGCCATTGGCGGTGGGCCGCGTATCGCCCCGCGCAGGTACAACAGGAACGTTTCATTATTGTACCAGATTTTGCGGTGAATTTCCAACCTTTCTTTGCAAAAAATAGGAGGGAAGCCACAGACCCTGTGGCGGAAAGGAGAAAATCATGGCAGACATCCGCATCACAGCTGTTTTCAGTGACGAAAATACCGCCCGCCAGGCCGCTGACGCTCTCTCCCTGACCCGGGGAGGCGGGCTGGGGCTCACCGTCTCCACCAGGAGCGCCTCCGGCGCCTCCACAGGCAACAACCTCCCCGGGCTCCTCCGGGAGGGCGCTGTCTCCGGTCCCGCAGCCCCCCGCCGGGGGCACAGCTGCATCCTCCGCGCCTCCTGCGGCCCCGATCTGGAGGCCTATGTGGTGGGGGAGCTGGCCGCCCTGGGGGCGGAAAAAATCGACGTCCAGGTGGACTGATGCAGGCATAACTCCCGCCGGGCCCTGAATATATATCAGACAGTGAGTGTGAGGCCCGGCCCTCCCTCGCCAGTATGGAGAGCCGAGCCAGGATGTGCAAGGGACGGTTCGGCCAAAAGGGAGGCTTTGCAAATGTCTGATTATCTGCCCGAGGGCAGCCTTATCGGCACCCCGGAAAACAGCTATTACCTCCGGTCCGCCGCCACTCTCCAGGAAGCCCTGGCCAGCGGCCGGGTCCTGGAGGCCCGGGCGGTGCTCTGCGACTACGGACATAACCTCATCGTGGACCTGGGCTTTACCCGGGGGTTCATCCCCCGCGTGGAGGGCGCCGTGGGTATCGAGGACGGCTCCACCCGGGACATCGCCATTATTTCCAAGGTGAACAAACCCATCTGCTTTGTGGTCACAGAGCTGCGCCAGCAGGCGGACGGAATCCTGCCGGTCCTCAGCCGCCGGGCCGCCCAGGAGCGGTGCCGCCGGGAATATCTGGACGGCCTTGTCCCCGGGGATATTATCCCCGGCCGCGTCACCCACCTGGAGAGCTTCGGCTGCTTTGTGGATATCGGCTGCGGCCTCCCCTCCCTGATCCCCATCGATCAGATCTCGGTCTCCCGCATCTCCCATCCCCGGGACCGCTTCCGGGTGGGTGACGATATCTTTGCCGTGGTCAAAAGCGTGGAAAAGGACCGCATCTGCCTCAGCCACAAGGAGCTGCTGGGCACCTGGGAGGAAAACGCAGGCCTTTTTCTCCCCGGAGAGACGGTGGGCGGGATCATACGGTCGGTGGAGGAATACGGCGTCTTTGTGGAGCTGACCCCAAACCTGGCCGGTCTGGCCGAGCCCTATCCCGGTGTCTCCCCCGGCCAGCAAGCCTGTGTCTACATCAAAAACATCATTCCCGAAAAAATGAAGATCAAACTCATTATCGTGGATGCCTTTGACGCCGCCTATCCGGCCACCGACGTCCGGTACTTCCTCACACAGGGGCGGCTGAGCCGCTGGAGGTATTCCCCCGAGGGCGTGGCCAAGGTCGTGGAGACCAGCTTTGAGTAAAATTACATATAGTATAATTAATGATAAAAATAACAGCTATCGGCTGCCTCTCTGTGAGACAGCCGATAGCTGTTTTCCCGCGGGAATGCTTCTCAAATCCCGTTTGTCAGTGCGGAAAGCGCCAGAAAAATCACACACCCCAACAGAACCCCCAGCACCGACAAAAGAAAGCGCGGTACCCTGCCTCCTGATACCCTGGCTCCACAGGACCAGCACCGGTTGGAGCGCAAGGGCGCCACCGAGCCGCACACCTGGCAAATGATACGCTTTTTTGCCATAATCCGACCTCCGATGATTGATTATAGCATAAAGCACTTATATTTTGCAATATATTTTTAAGTGCTGATTATCCATGTATTTTTCACATTGATTTTTACATATAATACACTTAGGTGATAAAACATGTTTGAAATCAAAAAGCCGGAGCACACCAACAAAACCTTCCGGATGCCCAATGATCTCATCGCCCGGCTGGAAGTTCTGGCGCAGAAAAATGGCATCTCCCTCAATCAGCTGGTCATCCAGTGCTGCTGGTATGCGCTGGAAAATCTAAAAGAATCCCCCGGAGATGAAAAATAGCCTGAAGGGCTGTTTTTCTGTATATCGGCCTTTTCTGCCAGGTCGGCGTATGCCTTCCCCAGCCCTGAAGGGTAATTTTATTCCCATGTTTCAGTCCATGCAGCCTGTTCCCGGGCCGTGGCCAACGGGATCGCCGCCTTCCCACATCCCACAGCGGCAAAAAATAAAAGCCCCCACAGGGCTTTTATTTTTACTTCTGCTGGCCGCGCTGGCGGCGGCGGTATTCCAGGGCCGCCTGCTCGGTCTTATTTTCGCCGAAGCGGTAGTAGACGCGGTCCCGGATGGGATCGGGAAGGTACTGCTGGGCCACCCAGTGGCCGGGGAAGTCGTGGGGATACTGGTAGAACTGGCCCTTTACTTTGGCGTCCGCCCCGTCGTAATGCTTATTTTGGAGCTGGCGGGGGATGTCCCCGGTCCGCCCCGCCTTCACGTCCGCCATGGCCTCGTTGATGGCCATGTAAGAGCTGTTGGACTTGGGCGACGTAGCCAGCAGGACCACCGCCTCCCCCAGGGGGATGCGGGCCTCGGGGAGGCCCAGCTGGAGGGCGCTGTCCACACAGGCCTTGGTGATGACCACCGCCATGGGGTAGGCCATGCCCACGTCCTCGGCGGCCACCACCAAAAGCCGGCGGCAGGGGGACAAAAGATCCCCCGCCTCCAGCAGCCGGGCCAGGTAGTGGAGGGCGGCGTTCTCATCCGAGCCGCGGATGGACTTCTGGAGGGCGGACAGCAGGTCGTAATGCTGGTCCCCGTCCTTGTCGTACCGCA
Organism: Bacillota bacterium; assembly: GCA_023451415.1. Lineage (GTDB taxonomy): Bacteria > Bacillota > Clostridia > Oscillospirales > Ruminococcaceae > Angelakisella. The sequence continues at coordinate 6,309 of JAEXZK010000162.1, forward strand.
TGGCGCTGCGCTGGCCCAGGGCCATGGCGTCGGACATGGTGATCCGCCGCGCCCCCTCCCGGGGGAGGGCCCCCAGATAGGCCAGCTCCAGGGCGTTGATGCTCTTGCGGACGTCGCCTCCGCAGGCATAGGCCAGGTGCTCCAGCACCCCTTCCTCCACCTCCACCGGCCCCTCCTCCCGGAGGACCTCCAGCACCCGGCGCAGGCCTCGGAGCACCTCCTCCGGAGAGACCGCCTTAAACTCAAAGACGGTGCTCCTGCTGAGGATGGCGTTATAAATGTAGAAATAAGGGTTCTCGGTGGTGGAAGCGATGAGGGTGATGGAGCCGTTTTAGATGAACTCCAGCAGGGTCTGCTGCTGTTTTTTGTTCAGGTACTGGATCTCGTCCAGGTAGAGGACCACCCCGCCCACGCCGGCAAAGCTGTCCAGGTCGTTGATCAAGGCCTTGATGTCCCCGGTGGAGGCGGTGGTGCCGTTGAGCTTGTAGAGGGTCTTGCCGGCGGTGCCGGCGATAATCCGGGCGGCGGTGGTTTTGCCCACCCCCGAGGGCCCGTAAAAGATCATATTGGGGATCTCTCCCCCCTGGGCGATGCGGCGGAGGATGCCGTCCGGGCCCAGGAGGTGCTCCTGTCCCACCATGTCGTCCAGGGTCTTGGGCCGGATCCGCTCAGCCAGAGGCGTCGCCATAGGCATCCTCCTTGTCCTTGCCTCCCTTATTCGTAAAGGGGATATTTTTTGCAGATGCCGTCAACCGCAGCGCGGATGTCGTCGGCCTTGGTCTCAAAGTTCACCGCCGTGTCGTAGATGCACTGGGCGATGGTCTCCATATCGGCCTCCACCAGGCCCCTGGTGGTGACGGCGGGGGTGCCCACCCGGATGCCGCTGGTGACAAAGGGCTTCTCGGGGTCGTTGGGGATGGCATTCTTGTTGACGGTGATGTACACCTCGTCCAGGCGGTGCTCCAGCTCCTTGCCGGTGATCTTCATGGGCCGCAGGTCCACCAGCATCAGGTGGTTGTCGGTGCCGCCGGACACCAGGTCGAAGCCCTTGTCCAGCAGAGCGGCGGCCAGGGCCTTGGCGTTTTTCACGATCTGCTGCTGGTAGGCCTTGAACTCAGGCTTCAGCGCCTCTCCAAAGCAGACGGCCTTGGCGGCGATGATGTGCTCCAGGGGGCCGCCCTGGGTGCCGGGGAAGATGGCCTTGTCGATCTGCTTTGCCAGTTCTTCCCGGCAGAGGATCATGCCGCCCCGGGGGCCGCGGAGGGTCTTGTGGGTGGTGGTGGTCACCACGTCGGCGTAGGGTACGGGGCTCATGTGGAGCCCGGCTGCCACAAGGCCGGCGATGTGGGCCATATCCACCATGAAGTAGGCGCCCACTTCCTTGGCGATCTCGCCGATGGTCTTGAAGTCGATCTCCCGGGGGTAGGCGCTGGCGCCAGCCACGATCAGCTTGGGCTTGCACTCCATGGCCTTCTGCCGCAGGCCGTCGTAGTCGATGACCTGCTTGTCGTCCGAGACGCCGTAGGCCACAAAGTTATAATACTTGCCGGACATGTTGACAGGGGAACCGTGGGTCAGATGGCCGCCGTGGGCCAGATTCATGCCCAGGATGGTGTCGCCGGGGTTGACCAGGGCGAAGTAGACCGCCAGATTGGCCTGGGCGCCGGAATGAGGCTGGACGTTGGCGTGCTCCGCGCCAAAGAGGGCTTTCGCCCGCTCCCGGGCCAGATCCTCCACAATGTCCACCTTCTCGCAGCCGCCGTAGTACCGGTGGCC
>JAEXZK010000175.1 GCA_023451415.1 Bacillota bacterium
CGTAGTATAATAAAGCAAATTTACAGCCAATTAGCATATTTATACTGATCAAATTGACGAAAACTGGACCGCCGTCTGCTTGATTGTATAAAAATGCCGAAGCACCGTAAATTTGGATGCCCACGTCAAGTGGGAGTCCCGATTCTATAAATAAGACGGAGGTAATTATGAAAAGAGCATTGGCAATCGTACTGGCCGCTATGATGATGCTGTCCATGACAGCCTGCGGCGGTTCCGGCACTTCCTCTGCTCCCGCATCCGGTTCCGGCAGCGCCGCTTCCGGCACGGAGGAGGTCAAGTACAAGGACACCTTCACCATTGCCGTTACCAATGATCAGGAGATCATGGACGGCCAGAACAACGTCAGCAACGACCTGGTCCTGCCTCAGGTTTACTCCTACCTGATCAAGCGCGACCTGGAAGGTAAAATCGTAGGCGACGTCGCCGAGAGCTGGGAAGTTTCCGAGGACGAGCTGACCTGGACCTTCCACCTGAAGAAGGGCGTCAAGTTCCACAGCGGCAAAGAGCTGACCGCTGAGGATGTCAAGGCCACCTACGACCGCCTGCTCAACGAGGAAGACCCCGTCCGTTATACCCAGACCATGGGCTTCATCGACCGCTGCGAGATCGTGGATGACTACACCATCCAACTGATCACCCTGGAGCCCGCCGGCCCCATGGAGGCGTCCCTGACCCTGCGCGCCAACACCCTGCTCAACAAGGATTACATTGAGAAGTATGGCAAGGACCTGGGCAAGGATGCGGCCAGCGTCGACGGCACCGGCCCCTTCAAGCTGGTTGAGTGGAACAAGGACGAGGACATGCACCTGGTCCGCCACGACGACTACTTTAACGGCCCCGCCGCCACCGAGAACATTGTGATTCAGATCGTTCCCGAGGCTGCCGCCCGTTCCATCGCCATCGAGAGCCACCAGGTGGATGCCGCTAACGGCATCACCCCTGAGGAAGTGCTCCGCCTGAAGGAAGACCCCACCATCAACGTCTTCTCCATCCCTGGCCCCGGCTGCCATCTGTTCCAGTTCAACTGCTCCAACCCCATCATCAAGAATACCAAGGTCCGTCAGGCCATCAGCTACGCTCTGGACCGCGAGAGCCTGGTGGAGACCCTGTGGGGCGCCATGGGTGAGAAGCCCCGCGACAGCGTCGCTCCTCCCGCCGCCTTTGGTTACATCAACCTGGGCGTTATCAAGCAGGATCAGGAAAAGGCAAAGGCCCTGCTGGCCGAGGCTGGTTACCCCGATGGCTTTGAGATGAACCTGATGTGCACCGATGTGTACAGCAAGGGCGTCCAGGCCGGCGAAATCGCTGCTGCTCAGCTGGCCGAGGTCGGCATCAAGTGCAACCTGGTTGTGGTTGACCGCGCTACCTTCTCCGCTGCGTGGAACGGTCTGACCCCCGAGGAGTTCCCCGACTGGGGTATGTTCCTCATGGGCGCCGGCTACATCACCCTGGACGGCGACGAGGGCCTCAAGCGCCGCTTCGTCACCTCCGCCGACGGCAAGAACAGCAACAACTACGGCTTCTACTCCAACGCCGAGGTTGACGAGCTGCTCAATGGCGCCGCCGCCACCACCGACAGGGAGGCCCGTGAGAAGGCCTATCAGCGTGCCGCCGAGATCCTCTACCTGGAAGACCCCGTTGGCTGCTACCTCAACAGCAGAAATGAAACTGTCGTCCTGTCCGCCAACGTGGAAGATTTCAACATGACTCCCGTGGGCATCTACGACTGGCCCAACATCAAAGTCCGCGCCGACTAATCCCGGCCGCAGGCAATAAAAAGGAGCCCCTGTCGGGGGCTCCTTTTTTGCAGCGCCAGCTTAGATGACAAACCCACCGTTGGGGCTGAGGACCTGGCCGGTAATAAAGTCAGCTTTGGGGGAGGCCAGGAAGGCCACGGCGTCGGCGATGTTTTCCGGGGTGCCGATGACCCCGAGGGGGGTCTCTTCCCGGAGCGCGTCCATGGTCCCGGCGTCCAGGGCGGCGTTCATCTCGGTGGCGATCACCCCAGGCGCCACACAGTTGACCGTGATGCCCGAGGGCCCCACCTCCTTGGCCAGGGCTTTGGTAAGGCCGATGACGGCGGCCTTGGCGGCGGAGTAGTGGACCTCACAGGAGGCCCCGGTTATCCCCCAGATGGAGGAGATGTTGACGATACGGCCCCATTTGCGGCGGATCATCTCGGGCAGCGCCGCCCGGCAGCAGAGGAACACCCCCCGCACATCCACGGCAAAGAGGCGGTCCCAGTCCTCGTCGGTGAGGAGGGTAAACAGCTTTTGCTGGGCGATGCCCGCGTTGTTTACCAGGATCTCCACCGGCCCCAGCTGATCCTCCACCAGCCGGAACATGGCCGACACCTGGGCGCTGTCTCCCAGGTCCGCCCCTACGGCAATGGACCGGAAGCCCTCTGCTTCCAGCTCCCGGGCCAACGCAAGGGCCGCCTCCCTGTTCTGATGGTAGCCGATGGCCACCCGACACCCCCCGCGGGCCAGGGCCGCGGCCGTGGCCCGGCCGATCCCCCGGGAAGCGCCTGTCACCAGGGCCACCCTGTCTTGTTCGCTCATATCCGCCGCCTCCCTGCACAAATTTCGGTGTATTCATTATATCCCCTGGAGACATGTTTTGCAATTCCGGTATCTGTGGGATATAATAAGGATATCCATCAAAATTTTTGCAAGGAGACAAATCATGTACGACATCGTTATCATCGGAGGCGGGCCGGCGGGCCTCACCGCCGCCCTTTACGCCAAACGCTATGGCATGGATATTCTGGTGCTGGAGAGCGCCATCTACGGCGGACAGGTCACCAACACCCCCGAGGTGGAAAACTACCCCGGCATCAAAAGCATCGCGGGGGCGGATTTTGCCTTCCAGCTCTATGAGCAGATCGTCAACCTGGGAGTGGAGATCCGCCTGGAAGGGGTGGAGCAGGTGGACTTCACCGGCCCGGTCAAGGTGATCAAGACCATCAAGGATACCTATGAAGCCAGGACCGTCATCATCGCCAACGGGGCCAAACGCCGCAAGCTTCTCTGCGTAGGCGAGGCCGAGCTCACCGGCAAGGGCGTGTCCTACTGCGCCACCTGCGACGGCGCTTTCTTCAAGGGTAAGGATGTGGCCATCGTGGGCGGCGGCAACACCGCCCTGGAGGATGCCCTGTTCCTGGCCAACAACTGCCGCACCGTCCACCTGGTCCACCGCCGGGACGCCTTCCGGGGCAACAAGATCCTTTCCGACGCCGTGGTGGCCCGGGAGAATATCCACATCCATTACGACAGCGTTGTGGACGAGATCTACGGCCATGCCAAGGTGGAGGGCATCGTCCTGCGCAATGTCAAAAACGACCAGACCCAGGACCTGCCCCTGGCCGGGGTCTTTGTGGCCGTGGGCCTGGAGCCGGACAATAAGCTGCTGGCCGGCCAGGTGGA
>JAEXZK010000176.1 GCA_023451415.1 Bacillota bacterium
GCTCATGGCCCTGCTGCTGATCTCCGTCTGCACCCACACCAAGCAGAACCAGAAGGGCGACGGAGAGCTGAAAAACATCATCCTCATCGACGAGGCCCATGTGCTGCTGGGGGGCAAGTCCCGCACTGATGGGGCGGGCGGGCAGGACACCACGGTGCGTGCCCTGCAAAACATGATTGCGGAGATCCGCTCCTACGGCACGGGCATCCTCATTGCCGACCAGTCGCCCACGGCGGTCAGCCGGCCTATCGTGACCAATACGGATATCAAAGTGTCCTTCCGTCTGGTGCAGGGGGAGGAGAAGGCGGCTCTGGCGGACAGTACCGGCATGGAGGAGACCCAGCGGCAGCACCTGGGCCGGCTGGGCGTGGGCGAGGCCTTCGTCTATTACAGCCGCCTGGACGCGCCCCAGTTGGTGAAGACCACCGACAGTCGGGCGGCCAAGGGTATCCGCCTGTCTGTCCCCGACGGGGAGATCGCCGGACGCATGACCTATTGGACGCATTATGGGGATCTGCTCAAGCCCTGCCGGGAATGCGGCCTCTGCCCTCAGTGCGCCGGCGGCTGCGATCTGGCCCTCCGGGATCGGGCGGACTACTACGCCGCCCGGGTGCTGCAGGAAAACGGCGTCAAAATGAAGGACCGCAGCACCGCGGCACAGTATGCGATCCTGCTGCACAAGCCCCTGGCCCTCTGGGAGGGGACGCCGGGAGAGGACTTTGAAAGGCTGTGCTTCTGCGCCCGTCTGCGGCTGCTGCGAAAGATTGCATTGGAAAAAGCCTTTGTATTTACCCCGCGGGAGATGGAGACCATTCTGCTCCCCTGGGAGAAGGGAGAATAAAATATGTGTGACGAATTCGGAAGCAGCATGGATGTCTCCGGCGATGTGAGTACAGACAATGATGTTTCCTGCGAGGAGAGCGGCATCGACTTTGAATCGGAGGGTATCTTCGACGCGCCCCAGGACGATATTCAGGCGGATATTTCCGACGGAACTGGGGATGACGTGTATGAGGCCAGCAGTCTGGATAAGATCGAGATCTTAGAGGAGAACGGCGACACCCACACCGTCGCAGAGCGGATGGAGGAGCTGTACGGAGAGAACCCTGTGGAGGAGCTGACCCCCGCCCAGGAGGGCCTGCGGGAGTTTGAGGAGAGCACATCCGAACGGCTGGAGGAGATCCAGGAGCATAAAGAGGCCCTGGAGGACCTGAAGTCCGCCTTGCTGGCGGGCGACGCAAACGCTCTGGAGATGTTCGGCCTGGAAACGCCGGATACCTCCGAAGAGGAGGGGCACCAAAAGGTGCTGACCCGGTAAGCAGAGATATTGGCTCAAAAAAAGAGTTCTGAACTTTGCGCGTTGCAAAGTTCAGAACTCTTTTCAATGTCAGCAGCTCTTGCTTGTCCCATTCCATCTTGTACGCTTTGTTTCCTCAAAAAGATGGTGCAGTACATAGATAGGGATGGCAAACTCATTACCGAAAGCCTGATTGACTATACCAAGAAAAACGTTCTTAATCAGTATGCAACGCTGGATGATTTCCTGTCTGCCTAGGAAGCCGCCGAGCGAAAGGAAGTCATTATCAAGGAGATGGAGGAACACGGTTGCTGTGTTTATTATGGACGAACTGAACACAGAAACCATGAAGCAAATCAAACCCGTTTGTCACGAGTTTACTGTTAACGGTGACTTCATTCGTAACTATGAAAATGTTTACCACAGCATTTTGACAGAATGCAGCAATCAGAGCGCCGGCATCCAGCTTGCGGACTATGTTGCAGGTGCAATGTATGGGTACTTGCGTAGATCTTTTATCGATCCGGATAACTATTCTTTTGCAGCAGATTTGTACAAGGACTATATTGCCGGAAAAATCCGCCGCAACGCAGTTGGCAATGTCATGGGGTTCGGTGTTCGTGAGGTCCTGTCCTATATGACATATCGCCAGAAGCTAGCTCCGTTTTTTGCAATCGATAATGCGTGAAAACAGCCCACCGATCAGATGTGACCGGTGGGCTGTGTCATATCCATACTGTTAATCCATCAATCGATGCTCCGGTGTGCCCTGTAGGTACTTCTCAATCTCACCGCTCAGCACCAGTTGAGCATACTCCAATGGCTTATTGTAGATCAGCCAATCCAGCTCTGACTGCTGATACATATTGTCTGTTACGTCGTTCTCCACGGCGATGGTATCGATGGCGATCATGCTTCCATCGGAGTATTTCAGCTCCACACAGGCAGCATCCATGTTAAAACAGAAAGAAACCAGCCTTTTCATCTCATATCTCTCCTAAACAGTGATGGCCGCTATGTACCGAACCTCAATTTCATGCCCGATTGCAGTCCTGTCTTTACGGGTATAGTTCGCAGTTCGTATGGTACTCATCTTCTTTTAAAAGGTATTGACTTTTGAAGGAAAAAGCATATAATAACAAATGAACAATCATTCATACGAAAGGATGACGATTCAACATGAAAAAGGAAGAGCCGCCCAAATGTGAATTCATGCATGTGCACGATGATATTGTGGACCGGGTCAATAAGGAGATGCCGGATGAGGACGTCCTTTTTGATCTGGCGGAGCTGTTTAAGATTTTCGGCGATTCCACGCGCATCAAGATCTTATATGTGCTTTTTGAGGCGGAGATGTGTGTCTGTGACATCGCCCAGCTGCTGGGGATGACCCAGTCGGCCATTTCCCATCAGCTCCAGCTCCTCAAAAAGAGCAAATTGGTCAAGTACCGCCGGGAAGGCAAAACTGTTTTTTATTCTTTGGCCGACAACCATGTCCGGACAATCATCGGCCAGGGGATGGAGCATATCACCGAATAAAACAAAAAACGGAAGGGGCAATATATGATGAAAAAGCATTACAAAATGATGGATCTGGATTGTGCCAACTGTGCAGCCAAAATGGAGGACGCCATCAAACGGATCGGCGGCGTGCAGGACGCTTCCGTAAGCTTTATGACCCAGAAGCTGACTGTGGAAGCCGACGAGGAACGGTTTGATGAGATCATGAAGGAAATCGTCAAAATCTGCAAAAAAATCGAACCCGACTGTACCGTTTGTCTGTGAAGTTTAACTGCTTTACATATTATCTTGTTGCCAAAAAGGATGCTGAATCATGAATAAGAAGCAGAAAAGAACCCTGGCGCGGATACTCCTCAGCGCCGCTCTTTTTGCCGCTGCTCTGGCCGTCCCGCTGGAGGGGGCGGGACGGCTGGTCATTTACATGATCCCCTATGTGGTGATCGGCTGGGATGTGCTATGGCGGGCGGTGCGCAATATTGCCCGCGGGCAGGTTTTTGATGAAAATTTCCTGATGGCCCTGGCTACGGTGGGGGCATTCCTTACCAGGGAATACCCCGAGGCCGTGGCGGTCATGCTGTTTTATCAGGTGGGGGAGCTGTTCCAGAGCTATGCCGTGGGCCGCTCCCGCCAGTCCATCGCTTCCCTGATGGATATCCGGCCGGATTACGCCAATATTGAGCGGGAGGGGCAGCTGGTGCAGGTGGACCCCGAGGAGGTGGCGGTGGGCGATGTCATCGTCATCAAGGCGGGAGAAAAGATCCCCCTGGACGGCGTGATCCTGGAGGGAAGCTCCTCGGTGGATACGGCGGCCCTCACCGGCGAATCCCTCCCCAGGAGCGTGGAGCCGGGGGATGATGTGATCAGCGGCTGCATCAACCAAAGCGGACTGCTACGGGTGCGGGTGACCAAGGCCTTTGGCGAATCCACCGTGGCCAAGATACTGGACCTGGTGGAAAACTCCAGCAGCAAGAAGGCAAAGGCAGAAAACTTTATCACCAGGTTCGCCCGGTACTATACCCCGGCCGTGGTTATCGGCGCGCTGCTACTGGCTGTGGTCCCGCCGCTGGCACTGGGCGGCGGCTGGAGCGAATGGATTCACCGCGCCCTGATCTTCCTGGTCATCTCCTGCCCCTGCGCCCTGGTTATTTCGGTGCCCCTCAGCTTTTTTGGGGGCATCGGCGGAGCCTCCAAATGCGGCATCCTGGTCAAGGGGGGCAACTATCTGGAGGTTCTGGCGGACACCGAGATTGTTGTTTTTGATAAAACAGGCACTCTTACCAAAGGCGTGTTTAACGTCACAGCAATCCATCCCGATGCGTTTTCCGAGGGGCAGCTGCTGGAGCTGGCGGCTTTGGCGGAGAGCTACTCCGACCACCCCATCTCCCGTTCTTTGAAAGACGCCTACGGAGCCGAGTTGGACGCGTCCCGGGTATCCCAGGTGGAGGAGCTGCCGGGCAGGGGCGTCAAGGTATTGGTGGACGGCAGGACCGTCTGCGCGGGCAACGGAAAGCTGATGGATGAGATCGGCGTTCCTTGGCACCCCTGTCATCGGGTGGGCACTACTGTCCATGTGGCGGTGGACGGCGTTTATGCGGGACACATCGTTATCTCCGATGAGGTCAAGGCTGACGCGGCCCAGGCCATCGCGGCTCTGAAGGCCCAGGGCGTGCGCAAGACGGTGATGCTTACCGGCGATGCCAAAGAGGTGGGCGAAGCCGTGGCCCGGGAGTTGGGGCTGGACGAGGTCCACGCCCAGCTGCTGCCCGGAGATAAGGTGGATATGGTGGAAGCCCTGCTGAAGGAAAAGTCCCCCAGAGGCAAGCTGGCCTTTGTAGGTGACGGCATCAACGATGCGCCGGTTCTTTCCCGGGCCGATCTGGGGATTGCCATGGGCGCCCTGGGCTCCGATGCGGCCATTGAGGCCGCCGATATCGTCCTTATGGACGACAAGCCGTCCAAGATCGCCGACGCCATGGAAATTTCCAAGAAAACCCTGGCCATTGTTCATCAGAACATCATTTTTGCCCTGGGGGTCAAAGCCCTGGTCCTCTTGCTGGGGGCCATTGGAATGGCCAATATGTGGGAAGCGGTGTTCGCCGACGTAGGCGTTTCGGTCATCGCTATCCTCAATGCCTCCCGGGCGCTGAAGGCCGGGGAAAAGAAAAAATAAAGGAACAACAAAGGGGGAGCACCCATGCTGACATTGGAACAGGTCGTTTGGGATGTGCCGGAGGGCGGTCATGTGCTGCGAGGGGTGGATCTGGTCATCCCCGACGGCAGGACAGTGGTCATCACCGGCCCCAACGGCGGAGGAAAGACCACTATTGCAAAAATCATTGCCGGGTTGGAGACCCCGACCTCGGGCCGCATCCTTCTGGACGGCCAGGACATCACCGGGCTGGATGTGACCCAGAGGGCCCGGCTGGGCATCAGCTACGCCTTCCAGCAGCCGGTGCGGTTCAAGGGGCTGACGGTCCGGGACCTGGTGGAACTGGCCGCGGGGAACGCCCTTTCCGAGGAGGAGCTGTGTGATTACCTGAGCAGGGTGGGGCTATGTGCCCGGGAGTACATCGACCGGGAGGTGGACGCCACCTTGTCCGGGGGCGAAATCAAGCGGATCGAGATCGCCACCGTCCTTGCCCGGAACACCAAGTTTACCCTTTTTGACGAGCCGGAGGCGGGGATCGACCTGTGGAGCTTTGCCAACCTGATCCAGGTGTTCCGGGATCTGCGCCAGTTCCAAGGCGGCTCCCAGGTCATTATTTCCCACCAGGAGCGGATCATGGCCATCGCTGACGAGATTGTGGTGGTGGCGGACGGCGTGGTCAAGGACCACGGCCCCCGGGAGAGGGTTCTGCCGGGGCTGCTGGCGGGCGGGGGCCACTGTGTCCGCTGCCCGGGAAAGGAGGAGGCTCTGTCATGATGAATGATACCACGGAAAAGCTGCTGAAAATGGTTTCCGATTGGACGGGGACCTTTACCGGGGCTTTTAACATCCGGGAAAATGGCCAGTGTGCAGGCCGGAAATCCACCGAGCATGTCAAGATAGAGTCCAAGGAAGGGCTGCCCGGGCTGGATATCCGCATTCTGCCGGGGACCCGGGGAGAGCGAATCTCCATCCCCGCCTGCGTCACTCACGGCGATGTGGACGATCTGGTCTACAATGATTTTTATGTGGGGGAGGGGGCGGACGTCACCATCGTGGCAGGATGCGGCGTCCACACTGAGGACGAAGAGCCTGCCCGCCACAACGGCATCCACCGCTTTTTCCTGGAGAAAGGGGCCCATGTGCGGTATGTGGAGAAACATGTGGGCACCGGGAGCGGGACGGGCATTCGTTCCATCGACCCGGTCACTCAGGCGGAACTTGGGGAAGACGCGGTGCTGGAGATGGATACCACCCAGATCGGAGGGGTAGACCGAACCCTCCGCAGCACCAAAGCCACCCTGGGCCCCCGTGCCAAGCTGTATATCCGGGAACGTCTCCTTACCGAGGGGGATCAGCAGGCCAAGACCGACTTTGAGGTGGAGCTGCGGGGGGAGGATTCCGGTGTGGACCTGATCTCCCGCTCGGTTGCCAAGGGGCATTCCCGTCAGGAATACCGTTCCAGAATTATCGGCAACGCCCGATGCACCGGACATTCGGAGTGTGACGCCATCATTGCGGACAGCGGCGTTGTGGCTGCGGCTCCGGAACTGGTGGCAAACCATGGCGACGCGGCCCTGATCCATGAAGCGGCCATCGGCAAGATCGCCGGCGAGCAGCTGCTGAAGCTGCGCACGCTGGGGCTTACCGAGGAGGAAGCAGAGGCCAAGATCGTGGCGGGATTTTTGAAATAGAACGTGGCAAAAGGACGAAGCAGCGCCGGGGACGGAGAGCGGGGCTGTTTTGTCTTTTTGCTTTAAAAGCGTTTTGACCTCCCCCACAGAATGCCAAGGCAAAAGACAGAAAAAAGGACGGAAGAGTTGGAGAACGTTTGTTTAATATGCGAGTAGTATTTTCCGGCAATGAGTGATATACTGAAAAAAACATATGTGCGCACAGGGGAAAGCCCCATTGGGCAAAGAGCTGTTGATGACTGCTCAATATTGGGGTATAATAACCGCAAAGCGGTTATTATACGGCTATGGCCAAGGCGGCAAGCGCCCCAATGATACCATGAGCGCAGCGAATGGTATCATAACCGCAGGCCACCCGCGCCGTATGGCGCTCCGGCCAAGATGCTGAGAAATATGGGCCAGGCAGCTATGCCTGGCAGTGCAGGGAGGAAAAAATGAGCGAAGAGAATCGTTTTCAGCTGGTGTCTCCCTATCAACCCACAGGCGATCAGCCGGAGGCCATCGAGGCTCTGGTGGACAGTATCCAGGCGGGACACAGGGAGCAGGCCCTTAAAGGCGT
>JAEXZK010000190.1 GCA_023451415.1 Bacillota bacterium
GGCGCTTTGCTTTGACAGCAGGGATGCTCAGGCCAGGAAAGGCTCGATGGCTTTGAGGAAAGCGCCCTCCTGGTCGGCGGGAGCCTCCGCCTCCAGCTGGATGCCCTTGGTCAGGTCCAGGCTGAAGATGCCCATGATGCTTTTGCCGTTGACATGGTAGCGGCCCGAGATCAGGTCCACTTCAAAATCAAACTCGGCCACGGTGTTGACAAAATCTTTTACACGCTCCACGGTGGTGAGCTGGATATCCTTTTTGATCATTATTATTTCATCTCCATTTTCCTCAGAATACGCCGTCCAGGTCCTTGACAGAGTCTTAACGGAAGTTATTGTCTCTACTATAACAATTATCCGGCGGGTAGTCAACCTTATTTTCTCCAGGAAAGATTGTAAAAGACGGCCAAATTTACTATAATGAAATTTATATCAATAAAAAAACCGAGGTATCCTGATTATGCGAATCGCCTTCCATACCCTGGGCTGCAAGGTCAACCAATATGAAACACAGGTGCTCACCGGGCTTTTTGCCGCCCGGGGGTACGACGTGGTGCCCTTTGGCCCCGGCAGCGACGTCTATGTGGTCAACTCCTGCACCGTAACCGCCGAGGGCGACCGCAAGACCCGGCAGCTTCTCCGCCGGCTGCGCCGGGAGAACCCCGGCAGCGTCATTGTCCTCACCGGCTGCTTCCCCCAGGCCTTCCCCCGGCAGGCGGGCGCCCTGGAGGAGGCGGACGTGGTCACCGGCTCGGCCAACCGGCGCAGCCTCCCCGAAGCCCTGGCCCGCCGCCTGGCCACCGGGGAGCGGGTGGTGGACATCACCCCCCACGCCCGGGGGGAGAGCTTTGAATCCATGGAGGTGGATGACTTTGGCCGCCGGCCCCGGGCCTTTGTCAAGATCGAGGACGGCTGCGAGAACTACTGCGCCTACTGCATCATCCCCACCGCCCGGGGCCCCGTCCGCTCCAAGCCCCTGGCGCAGGTAGGGGATGAGGTAGCCGCCCTGGCCGCCTCCGGCCACCGGGAGGTGGTGCTGGCCGGGATCAACCTCTCCGCCTATGGCCGGGACCAGGGCTGCCGCCTTATTGACGCCGTGGAGCTGACGGCGGCTGTGCCGGGCATCCAGCGGGTCCGCCTGGGCTCCCTGGAGCCGGACGTCATCGGGCCGGAGGATTTTGCCCGGATGGCCGCCACCGGCAAGGTCTGCCCCCAGTTCCACCTGTCCCTCCAGAGCGGCAGCGACTCTGTCCTGCGCCGGATGGGCCGCCGCTACGACACTGACGCCTATCTGCGGGTGGTGGAGGAGATCCGGGCGCGGTTCCCCCTCCCGGCCCTGACCACCGACCTGATGGTGGGCTTCCCCGGGGAGACGGAGGAGGAGTTCCGGCAGTCGGTGGCCTTTGCCCGGCGGGTGGGCTTTGCAAAGATCCATGTTTTCGCCTATTCCCCCCGGGAGGGGACGCGGGCCGCCGCCATGGAGGACCAGGTGCCGGCGGCGGTCAAGCGGGAGCGGAGCGCCGCCCTCATCGCCGCCGCCGGAGAGCTGCGGCAGGCTTTCCTCCAGTCCATGGTGGGCCAGGTCCAGCCCGTGCTCTTTGAGGAGAGGGGGAAGGACGGCCTCCAGACCGGCTACACCCCCAACTACACCCCCGTCTCCGTCCCGGAAAGCCGGGAGCTGCGGGGCGCTATCCGGGAGGTGCGGATCACCGGCCAGGCTGGGGACGGCTGCCTGGGCTTATTGGAGCAACCCTGAAAAAACGAAGGAGGACACCCCTATGATGGAGCTGATGAAGCTCACCGATAAGACCTATTATATCCGCAACGTCACCCAGATCGGCATTTATGTGGCCGGAGGCGGCCGCGCATGGATCATCGACACCGGCGTGGATAAGATCGTGGGCAAGCGCATCCTCAAGATCGTCAAGGAACAGGGCTGGCAGGTGGGCGGCATCGTCAACACCCATTCCCATGCCGACCACATTGGCGGCAACGCGGCCATCCAGGAGGCCGCCCATTGCCCGATCCTGGCCAGCCGCATCGAGTCCGGCTTCATCGAAAGCCCCGAGCTGGAGGGGGCGGTCCTCTACGGCGGACGGCCCGGGGGCCTTTTGTCCGGCAAGTTTTACCGGGCCCAGCCCTCCCAGCTGGAAGGGGACTGGAGCGCCCTGCCCCAGGGCCTCAGCGTTTTCCCCCTCTACGGCCACGCCGGAGGGATGGTGGGGGTGCGCACCGACGACGGCGTCTGCTTTATTGGGGACGCGGTGCTGGACGAAGCCACCCTCCAGAAGCATCCTGTCTCCTACACCTATGACGTGGAGGGCTTCCTCCGGACCCTGGACTGGCTGGATCAGAACCTCCAGGGCAAGCTGGTGGTGCCTTCCCACGCCCCTGTGACCTCCGACGTCACGGCCCTCACCGCCGTCACCCGCCGCAATGCCATGGCCAATATCGCCCTGCTGGAGGATATTTGCGCCGGGGGCCCCGTCCGGGTGGAGGAGATCTACAAGACCGTCTTTGATCATTACGGGATAGAATGCGACTTTGGCAGCTACCAGCTGAACAGCAGCACCCTGCGCGGCTATCTCAGTTACCTCTGCGACCAGGGCCGGATCCAGCCGGTAGTGGCGCAAAACGTGCTTTATTTTGAAAAAGCCGGAGAGTAGCAGGATGTGGGGCTACCAACCACAGAGTGGGGCGGGAAGGCGCCGAGAAAGTGCCTGGGCCGCGCTTGCGGCTTGTAGTGCGACCCGGCGCCGGCGGCACACCAGCTGGGGGTGACGGGCAAAATTTGTTGGGACGCGTGTGGGGGACAGGGCCGCGCTTGCAGCTTGTTGCGCGACCCGGCACCGGTGCCACACCGGCCCTCGCGCCGGGCGGGCGCATCCTTTGGAATGCGCCAAAGGATGCAAAGCGCAGCAAAGGAGGGGGAACGGACTTCCCCCTCCTTGTGTAAACCGCCCCCATTCCGGCACAGAGGGCGGCAGGGGCTGGTTTATCTTTCCACAAAAGTCCCCTCCGGCAGCGGCCCTCCAAGCGCAGTACTGCCCGGCGCGTCGGGCCGCTGTCCCCCTGCGGGGGATACCCTGCGGACGGAGCCAGCAAAGCCTGTACAAGCTCACCGCCCCGCCTCTTTGCCGGATTGCCCTGCGGTCAACCG
>JAEXZK010000011.1 GCA_023451415.1 Bacillota bacterium
CTCTCACTGTGGTCACAGTGGCCATGCTGGCAGTCTCCCTGGGGGTGACGCGGCGCATCGCGGCAAAGTCGGGGATGTATTTTGACGCCCAGCAGCAGGACCTGGGCAGGGTCAACGGCTACATTGAGGAGATGATGGAGGGGCAGAAGGTGGTGCAGGTGTTCTGCCATGAGGAGGAGGCCATCCGGGACTTCTGCCGGCAGAATGAGAAGCTGCGCCAGAGCGCCGACAATGCCAACACCTTTGCCAATATCCTTATGCCTGTCAACGCCCAGCTGGGCAATCTGAGCTATGTGATCTGTGCCGTAACGGGGTCGCTCCTGGCTCTCGGCGGCTTCACCGGCCTGACCCTTGGCACACTGGTCTCCTTCCTGCCGCTGAACAAGAACTTCAGCATGCCGGTTTCCCAGATCAGCCAGCAGCTGGGCAGCATCTCCATGGCCATGGCCGGCGCCCAAAGGATATTTGACCTGATGGACGAAGAGCCGGAAAACGACGAGGGGTATGTCACCCTGGTAAACGCCCGGGAGAAGGAGGACGGTTCTCTGGAGGAGTGCCGGGAGCGCACCGGCGTCTGGGCCTGGAAGCATCCCCATAGCGACGGCACCCTCACCTACACCCGGCTGACAGGGGATGTGATGATGGATGATGTGGACTTTGGCTACACCCCGGACAAGATGGTCCTCCACGACATCAAGCTGTATGCCACGCCGGGCCAGAAGATCGCCTTCGTCGGTTCCACCGGCGCCGGTAAGACCACCATTACCAACCTTATCAACCGTTTTTATGACATCCAGGACGGCAAGATACGTTACGATGGGATCAATATCCGCAAGATCAGGAAGGATGATCTCCGGCGCAGCCTGGGGATCGTCCTCCAGGACACCCATCTTTTTACCGGCACAGTGATGGAGAACATCCGCTACGGCCGGCTGGACGCCACCGACGACGAGTGTGTCGCCGCTGCCAAGCTGGCAAACGCACACGGGTTTATCCAGCGCCTGCCCGGCGGCTATGACACCCTCCTCACCGGGGACGGCGCAAACCTGAGCCAGGGGCAGCGCCAGCTGCTGGCCATTGCCCGGGCCGCGGTAGCGGATCCCCCAGTCCTCATCCTGGACGAGGCCACCAGCTCCATTGACACCCGCACCGAGGCACTGGTGCAGCAGGGGATGGACGGGCTGATGTATGGGCGTACTTCTTTTGTCATTGCCCACCGCCTCTCCACCGTCAGCAACGCCGACTGCATCATCGTCCTGGAGCAGGGCAGGGTCATCGAGCGCGGCAGCCACGACGAACTCATCGCCAAGCATGGCAGGTACTACCAGCTCTACACCGGAGGAGCTGCGGAAGATGACGCAGGGCAACGGTGACCGGGGGCATACTGACGCTTGTCTGAGCCTCGGATGGGACGGATCAGCTTTTACATCCATGTCACAGGACACAAAACACCAAAAAGGGAGTACAGACGTACTCCCTTTTTGGTGTTTTAGGCTCGTCCGGATACGACCCGGGGATATCCGGAGAGGTCGTGGCGTAAAGTGACTTCCCGATAACCGGCTTTTTCCAGAAGGCTGGGCACAGACTCGCCCTGGTCCTCTCCGATCTCCAGCAGGAGGATTCCGCCGGGAGCCAGCAGCCTCCGGCAGAGGCCGGGCAGACGTCGGTAGAAGTCCAGGCCATCCGCTCCGCCGTCCAGGGCCATGGCGGGCTCCCGCTGCACCTCGGCCTGGAGGTCGGGCAGCTGGCAGGAGGGGATATAGGGGGGATTGGAGGTGATCACCTGCCAGGTGCGGGCGGATACCTGAGCTGGAGGCTCCAGAGCATCCCCGCCCCAGGCGCTCACATTTTCCGCGCTGTTTAAAGCGATATTTTTTTGGAACCACCCAAGGGCCAAGGGACTCAGCTCCACCCCGGCGGCTGCCCCGTCGGGCCGGGCCTTCCCAAAGGCGATGGGGATGCACCCGCTGCCGGAGCAAAGATCCAGCAGGGCGGGGGAGGGGACATCTTCCACAGCTGCCAGGGCCAGTTCTACCAGCATCTCGGTTTCGGGCCGGGGGATGAGGACCCCTGGCCCCACCAGGAAGGGCAGACCGAAAAATTCCCACCGGCCCAGGATATACTGGAGGGGCTCCCCGGCCAACCGGCGGAGGAGAAGAGGTTCCAGAGCGGCGGCCGCGCCGGGGGAAGGGGGAAGGGGGCCATCCCGGAGGAGGCGCTCCCGGGTGATCCCTGCGGCGGCTTCCAGAAGCTGGGCTGCCTCAAAGCCGGGGTCGGCATCGGGGCCCAGAGCCCCGGCCAGCCGGTCCCGGGTCTGGCGGTAAAGCAGGCTCAGGGTGCGGGGAGGATCACCACTGGTCATCTTGATGGTTCTCCGGGATGACCAGATTCATGGCGGCAATGGCCACCCCCAGCTGGCTGTCGTCGGGCTCCGAAGTGGTCAGGCGCTGGAGCCAGAGGCCGGGGGCGGAGACGACACGGGTAAAGAGGTTGTCGCACCGGCCGGCTAATTTGATGATCTCATAAGCGACGCCCACCACCACCGGCAGGAGGAGCAGCTTCAGCACCATCCGCACCAGAACATTGCTCCAGGTGACCACGGAGGTGATGAGAATGGAGATGATAAGCACCAGAAAAAGAAAACTGGTGCCGCAACGGGGGTGGAAGCGGGTGTATTTCCGGCAGTTTTCCACGGTCAGCTCCTCCATGGCCTCATAACAGGCAATGGTCTTGTGCTCCGCGCCGTGGAAGCCGAAAAGCCGGTTGACGTCCTTCTGCTTGGAGCAGAAGAAAAGATAGGCGATAAAGATGAGGATCTTCACCAGGCCCTCCACCCAGCTGAGGGCAAAAGGCGGGAGATAGGGGCGGAGGAGGGAGGAGAGACCGGTGGGGATAACGATAAAGAGCAGGACCGCCAACCCTATTCCCAGCAGGATGGCAAGGGTGGAAACGATGGAGGTCAGGTCTTTGCCCAGGGTTTTGGAGAGCCATTTTTCAAACTTGGAGGGCTCTTCCTCCTCCATTTCCGCCAAGTCCGCCGACTTCATCAGGCAGCGGAAACCCAGCTTCAGGGTGTCGATCATGTTGAAGATGCCCCGGAGAAAAGGGGTCGTCTTATAGAAAGGCGGCTTGCCCCCGGAGCTGGTATCCCAGGTCTCCTGGGCAATGGAGCCGTCGGGCTTCCGGACGCAGAGGGAGGTGACATGGGGGCCCCGCATCATGATGCCTTCGATGACGGCCTGGCCGCCGATGGTGGTTTTTCTTTTACAAATTCCCAATGTTTTGTTACTTCCTTTCTGAGATAGCGGGCGTCCCGCCGGCAAGATACTGCTGAATTTTGCCTGTCCATTTCTGTAAAAAACGCTGCGGACGGTATTGCCATGCGGGCCTTTGCCCATGTGCGGAACCAGCCAGCCTGTGGCGCGGGCACCCCCGGGAAGAGGACCCCCCCGGGGCAAAGGCGGTCGGCGGGGAGGCGCCGCGGCAAAAATTCCCCGGCAGCGCGGCTTATTTGTAAAGGGGCAGGGTCACCAGCACG
>JAEXZK010000066.1 GCA_023451415.1 Bacillota bacterium
ATACAATAACAATTGCAGTACAGGTTTGACATTCACGGACCAATTGGTTTCTGATAAAGGAGGAAAGCAGCATGAATGTACAGAAGTTTACTCAAAAGTCCCTGGAGGCTATCCAGCTGGCCCAGGATACGGCCCTGCAGCGGGGCAATATGCAGATATCCCAGGAGCATCTCTGCTACGCGCTCCTCACCCAGGAGGGCGGCCTGATCCCCCAGCTGCTGACCAGGATGGGCGCTGATCCCGGAGAACTGGAGCGCCAGCTGATCCAGGAGATGGACAAGATCCCCGGTGTCTCGGGCCCCGGGCGGGAGAGTGGGAAAATCTACGTCTCTCCCGAGGTGGACAAAATGCTCATCGACGCCGAAAAACAGGCCTCCCATATGAAGGACGACTTTGTCTCGGTGGAGCATGTGATGCTGGCCGTCATCGAAGGAGCCACCGGCAATCTCCGCCGCCTGCTTCAACAGTACGGGGTGGAGAAAAATAAATTCCTGGCGGCTTTGGCCGAGGTGCGGGGCAATACCAGGGTCACCTCCGACAGCCCCGAGGACACCTACGACGTCCTTGCCAAGTACGGCCAGGACCTGGTGGACCTGGCGCGGAACCACAAGCTTGACCCGGTCATCGGCCGGGACAGCGAGATCCGCAACGTGGTCCGCATCCTCAGCCGCAAGACCAAGAACAACCCCGTCCTCATCGGCGAGCCCGGCGTGGGCAAAACCGCCATCGCCGAGGGGCTGGCTCAGCGGATCGTCCGGGGGGACGTCCCTCAGAACCTTCGGGACCGGAAAATCTTTTCCCTGGATATGGGCGCCCTCATCGCCGGGGCCAAGTTCCGGGGCGAGTTTGAGGAGCGGCTCAAGGCCGTCCTGGGGGAGATCAAAAAGAGCGAGGGCAAGATCATCCTCTTTATCGATGAGCTGCACACCATTGTGGGAGCTGGAAAGACAGAGGGGGCCATGGATGCGGGCAACCTTCTCAAGCCTATGCTGGCCCGGGGCGAGCTTCACTGCATCGGCGCCACCACCCTCAATGAGTACCGCCAGTACATCGAGAAGGACGCCGCCCTGGAGCGCCGGTTCCAGCCGGTGATGGTGGGGGAGCCCACGGTGGAGGACACCATCTCTATCCTCCGGGGCCTCAAGGAGCGGTATGAGGTCTACCACGGGGTCAAGATCCAGGACCAGGCCCTCATCGCGGCCGCCACCCTTTCCAACCGGTATATCAGCGACCGGTTCCTCCCCGACAAGGCCATCGACCTGGTGGACGAGGCCTGCGCCATGGTCCGCACCGAGATGGACAGCATGCCCACCGAGCTGGACCAGATCTCCCGGAAGATCATGCAGCACGAGATCGAGGAGGCCGCCCTGAAGAAGGAAACCGACAAGCTGGCCAGGGAGCATCTTGCTGAAATCCAGAAGGAACTGGCCGATCTGCGGGCTGAATTTAAGGAAATGAAGGCCAAGTGGGAGAACGAGAAAAGCGCCATATCCTCGGTGCAGAAGCTGCGGGAGGAGATCGAGCAGGTAAACGCCGACATCGAAAAGGCGGAGCGGGCCTATGATCTCAACAAGGCCGCCGAGCTGAAGTACGGGCGCCTGCCCCAGCTCCAGAAGCAGCTGGAGACCGAGGAACAGAAGGCGGAGGAAGCCCAGAGCCGCGGCGGCGACCGGCTGCTGCGGGACAGGGTCACCGACGAGGAGATCGCCAAAATCATCTGCCGTTGGACCCATATCCCCGTCAGCCGTCTGATGGAGGGGGAGCGTGAAAAGCTTCTCCGCCTGGAGGATATCCTCCACCAGCGGGTGATCGGCCAGGATGAGGCTGTCCAAAAGGTCACCGAGGCCATCCTCCGCTCCCGGGCGGGCATTCAGGACCCGGGACGCCCCATCGGGTCTTTCCTCTTCCTGGGCCCCACCGGCGTGGGCAAGACCGAGCTGGCCAAGGCTTTGGCCCAGGCCCTCTTTGATGACGAAAGCAACATGGTCCGGATCGATATGTCCGAATACATGGAGAAGTACTCGGTGAGCCGCCTCATCGGCGCGCCTCCGGGATATGTGGGCTATGACGAAGGGGGCCAGCTGACGGAAGCCGTCCGCCGCCGTCCCTACTCGGTGGTCCTCTTTGATGAGATCGAAAAGGCCCATCCCGACGTCTTTAACGTCCTGCTCCAGGTGCTGGACGACGGCCGGATCACCGACAGCCAGGGCCGCACTGTGGATTTCAAAAACACGATTATTATCCTTACCTCCAATCTGGGGTCCTCCTACATCCTGGAGGGCATTGGGCAGGACGGGCAGATCAGCCCCGACGCCCGTGCCCAGGTGGAGCAGCTCCTGCGCGGCACCTTCCGCCCCGAGTTCCTCAACCGGCTGGACGAAGTGGTATTCTACAAGCCCCTGACCCGCGGCGAGATCACCTCGGTGGTGGATCTGCTGATGAACGGCCTGCGGGAGCGCCTGCGTGACAAGCAGCTTGACCTGACCCTCACCGACGCCGCCAAGGCCCACATTGTGGAAGCGGGGTATGACCCCGTCTATGGCGCCCGGCCCCTGAAGCGGTACATCCAGAGCCATGTGGAGACCCTCATCGCCCGGATGATTATTGCCGAAGACCTTGCGCCTCAGACCCGTTTGGTGGTAGACTATAACGGTAACGAACTGACCGTATCCCGGGGCTGAGCCCCGGGCGGGCCCTCGGCTTCGGGGGCCCTTTTTTTTGACAAAGGAGTGAGATGATGCTTTTTGCGGCCAAGGTCTTTTTGTGGCTGATGATTTACAGCTTCCTGGGGTGGGTATATGAGTCCACCCTCTGCTCCATCACATCCAAATCCCTGGTCAACCGCGGGCTGCTCACCGGCCCCTACTGCCCCATCTACGGCTTTGGAGCGCTTATCGTCATCTTTGCCCTCCAGGACAGCGCTGGGGATATCCTGACCCTCTTCCTCTCCAGCATTGTCCTTACCGGCGTACTGGAGTACTTCACCTCCTGGCTGCTGGAAAAATTTTTCCACGCCAAGTGGTGGGATTATTCCCATTATCCCTTTAACATAGGCGGCCGGGTATGCCTGTACGGCGCTCTGGTCTTTGGCCTGCTGTCGGTGCTGCTGATGCGGGTGGTCCACCCGGTGGTGGCCGGGCTGGTGGACAAGCTTTCCACCCTGACGGTGTACCTCACCGCCGGATGCCTCTTTG
>JAEXZK010000075.1 GCA_023451415.1 Bacillota bacterium
CTCGGCCAGCTCCTTGGCCACGTCGATGCGGGGCAACCGCGCCTCGCCGTTGCAGACGGCGGCGTCAGGGGGCAGCCCGCCAAACTGGGCCACGCTTTCCCAGGTGCGCTCCTCTTCCCCGGCGCCGATCTGGTCCAGCACCTTGCGGCTGGTATCGGGCATGAAGGGAGCCAGCAGCACGCCGGCCAGACGGATGCATTCCAGGAGGTTGTAGATCACTGTGGCCAGACGGTCCTTTTGGGCAGGGTCCTTGGCCAGCACCCAGGGGGCGGTCTCGTCGATGTATTTGTTGGCCCGGGAGACCACCTTAAAGACCTCCATCAGGCCGTTCTGGAAGGCAAAAGCCTCCATCTGCTCTTCATACCGTGCCCGCAGGCCGGCGGCCAGTTCCAGCAGCTCCCTGTCCTCGGGGCCGGCTTCCCGCCGGGTGGGCAGAGTGGGGCCAAAGTACTTCTCCGCCATAGCCACGGTCCGGGAGACGAGGTTGCCCAGGTCGTTGGCAAGGTCGGAGTTGATTCGCATACAGAGGGCCTCATTGGAAAAGTTGCCGTCGGAGCCAAAGGGGAACTCCCGCAGGAGGAAATAGCGGATGGCGTCCACCCCGTACCGCTGGCAGAGGACCACCGGGTCCACCACGTTGCCTTTGGACTTGCTCATCTTGCCGCCGTCCAGCAGCAGCCAGCCGTGGCCGTACACCCGCTTGGGCAGGGGCAGGTCCAGGGCCATGAGCATGGCGGGCCAGATGATGGCGTGGAAACGGACGATCTCCTTGCCCACAAAATGGACGTCGGCGGGCCAGTAGCGGTCGTAGTCGCTGTACTTCTCATTGCCGTAGCCCAAGGCAGTGATGTAGTTGGAAAGGGCGTCCACCCAGACATAAACCACATGCTTGGGATCGAATTCCACCGGGATGCCCCAGCTGAAGCTGGTGCGGGAGACGCACAGGTCCTCCAGGCCCTGGTTGATGAAGGCCTTCATCTCATTGACCCGGGACTGGGGGGTGAGGAATTCCGGATGGTCGTCATAGAGCTTCAGGATGCGGTCGGCGTACTTGGAAAGGCGGAAGAAGTAGGCTTCCTCCTCCGCTTCCACCACATCCCGGCCGCAGTCGGGGCATTTGCCGTCCTTCAGCTGGCTCTCGGTCCAGAAGGACTCGCAGGGGGTGCAGTATTTGCCCTTGTAGGCTCCCTTGTAGATGTCCCCCTTGTCGTAGAGGGCCTTGAATATCTTCTTGACCGACTCCATGTGGTAGTCGTCGGTGGTGCGGATAAAGCGGTCATTGCTGATGTTCATCAGCTTCCACAGGTCTTTGATGCCCGCCACGATGTTGTCCACATACTGCTGGGGGGTCACCCCGGCGGCCTTGGCTTTTTCCTCGATCTTCTGGCCGTGCTCGTCGGTGCCGGTGAGGAACATCACGTCATAGCCCAGCATCCGCTTGTAGCGGGCCATGGTATCGGTGGCCACGGTGCAGTAGCTGTGGCCGATGTGCAGGTTGTCCGACGGGTAATAGATCGGCGTTGTGATATAAAAGGTCTTTTTGTCCATCCTGTGAGTTCCTCCTAAAAATTGCTGGCGGCCGGGCCCCGGTCCCCATAATGTCATCAGTTAGGCTGTCAATAAACTCCCCCTGTCCGCCCACATTGCGAAGCAGGACAGGCGCCAGCGCAGCAACACCTTTAAAATCGGCCCCGGTGAGAGGCCGATTTTGCTGGGGGGTGTGCATGGGGGGGACGGCTGGGCAGCAAAACCGCAGATTTTGTAGGAACACGAAGTCCCCCTTATGGAGCTTGCCGGCACTTTGGCAGATTTATTATTAGTATATCACTTTTCCCGGCGGATGCAAAGAGGAGGAACCCAAAAAACGGCCTTAGAACTGGGGCGGCTTGGGGTTTTCGTTGACTGTGAGGTCCGCCTTGTCGGCGGCTCCCACTCCGCCTTCCACCAACCGCCCCACCACGATGAGCCTCTGGTTGGGGTTCTGGGAGTAGGTGCCGTATTTGTAGACGCAGGTGGAAAGGGTGAGTATCTTGTCGTCGGGGCCGGCCCCACCGGGGTAATGATAGAGGCTCCGGTCCTCCAGGTCGGCTATCAGGGTCTGCCAGTCCTGGGGAGAAAAATCCGGATGATGGTATTCCACCGGCTTGAGGTAGGCCTCCAGATAGGCCACCACAAACACCTGGAAGGCGTAGGTTTCCTCCCCCACCGTCAGCCAGACATAGGGGGTCCGCTGGGCAAACTCCTCGTCGGCAAAGCGCAGCAGCTGGCCGAACTTGACCCCGTCGGGGTCGTCCTTGGCCCCCATGGGGGAGCCGATGTGGTGGCCGTAGACGATGGTGTTCTGGGAGAGTGGATGCAGCTTGTTGCGGTAGTCCAGAAAAAGGCTCCCGGAAAAGGAGTACTTCTTGTTTCCTCCCCGGCGGAGATAGTACTCATTGTCCGCCGCCTGGTAGACCGCCTCGTTGATGTCCGTTCCCGGGACGTAGAGCCAGGCCACGGCATCTTTATTTTGGGACTCCGCCTGGGCCAGCAGCGCTGCAAAATCAGGCAGCACCACCGATTGGGAGGCTCCGCCACTGGTCTCCGGGGCAGAGGGCTCCGCCGGGCCGCCGCACCCCCGCAGCACAAGGAAGAGTACCACCGTGCCCACCATAATGGCTCCCACGGCAGCCGCTGCCGCCCACTTTTGTTTTTGATTCATTTTTCCGCCTCCCGTTTGGATGACCTGAACTAATATTGTCTTTCCATCCGGGACGGCTTTTATTCCGTCGGCTTATCATTGAAATCACTGGAAAAATGCGTTAAAATGGTATAAATAAAAATAATTTCCCGCTGGAGCGGGAATCCGGAAAGGCGGTACACATCTATGCGGTTATCTTTTTGGGGCGCCGACCACGAGGTCACCGGCAGCTGCCACATGCTGGAAGCAGCTGGCAAAAAGATCCTTATCGACTGCGGCATGCAGCAGGGCCCGGACGAATACGACAACCAGGAGGTTCCCTTTGTCCCCGGCGAGATAGACTATCTGCTGGTCACCCACGCCCACATCGACCATACCGGCCGGATACCGCTGCTGTACAAGCTGGGGTTCTCCGGTGAGATACATACCACCGGCGCCACCGCCGACCTCTGCTCCATCATGCTCCGTGACAGCGCCCACATCCAGGAGTTTGAAGCCGAGTGGAAAAACCGCAAGGGCAAGCGCGCGGGCCGGGATGTGGTGGAACCCCTGTACACCATGGAGGACGCCGAAGGGGCCATCGCCCTTTTCCATCCCTGGGAGTACGGCCAGATGGTGGACCTCTGCCCCGGCGTACAGGTCCGCTTTGTGGATGTGGGCCATTTGCTGGGCTCCGCCAGCATCGAGATCTGGGTCACCGAAGGGGACGTCACCAAAAAAATCGTTTTCTCCGGCGACGTCGGCAACCTGAACCAGCCCCTCATCAACGATCCGAAGTATATCAAGGATGCCGACTATGTGGTGATGGAGTCCACCTATGGC
>JAEXZK010000159.1 GCA_023451415.1 Bacillota bacterium
ATCGGCATGGTCCACCAGCACTTCAAGCTGGTGGAGGTGCTCACCGCCAAGGAGAACATCATCCTGGGCCAGGGCCCCGGCCTCATCCGAGGCAAGGCCCTCACTGAGGAGATTTATAACATCGGAAAGAAATACGGCCTCTATATCAACCCCGACAAGAAGGTCTACAATATGTCGGTGGGCGAGAAGCAGACCGTTGAGATACTCAAGGTCCTTTACCGGGGGGCAAAGATCCTGATTTTGGACGAGCCCACCGCCGTCCTCACCCCTCAGGAGACCGAGGGCCTGTTCCGCATCCTGCGGAATATGAAGAAAGAAGGCTGCTCCATCATCATCATCACCCATAAGCTGGGGGAGGTGATGGAGGTGAGCGACCGCGTCACTGTCCTGCGGAAAGGCGAAAGCATTGCCACCGTCAACACGGCCGAGACCACCCCCCGGGAGCTTACCGATATGATGGTGGGCCGCGCCATGTCCCTGGAGATCCAGCGCCCCGCCTATGAGGGGGAGCGCCGCACTGTGCTCCGGGTGAAAAACCTTACGGCCCAGGACAAGGACGGCGTCAAGCGCCTGGACGATATGAGCTTCCACCTCCACGCCGGAGAGATCCTGGGCGTGGCGGGCATTGCCGGCAGCGGCCAGAAGGAGCTGTGCGAGATCATTGCCGGCCTGGACAAGGCCACAAGCGGCATTGTGGAATACAACGGAGAACCCATCCTGGGGCTTTCTCCCGCGGCCATCATCAAGCGGGGCGTCAGCATGAGCTTTATCCCCGAGGACCGGCTGGGGATGGGGCTGGTAGCCGGGATGAGCATTGTGGACAACGTCCTCCTCAAGTCCTACCGCCAGAAGCCCGGCCCCTTTGTGGACCGGAAGGAGGGGGCAGCCAAGGCCAAGGCCATCATCCAGAAGTTCGATATCAGCACCCCGTCCCGCTGGCACACCGTCAAAAACCTGTCCGGCGGCAATATCCAGAAGGTGCTCCTGGGCCGGGAGATCGACCTCTCCCCCCAGCTGCTTATCACCGCCTACCCCGTCCGGGGCCTGGATATCGGCGCTTCCTACAATATTTATGACGTCCTCAACGAGCAGAAGCAGAAGGGGGTGGCCATCCTCTTCATCGGCGAGGACCTGGATGTCCTCCTGGCCCTGTCCGACCGGATCATGGTTATCCACGACGGCGCGGTGATGGACATTGTGGACCCCCACACCGCAACCAAAGAGGACCTGGGGCTCCTGATGCTGGGCCACCATCCCGGAGAGGAGGAAACTGCCTGATGACTGTCAAGATCCTGAAAAAACCGGCCCTTTCCCCCCAGCGGCAGGCCATGGTGCGCATCGCCGCCGCCGTCATCGCCCTGGTCTGCACCGGGGTGATCATGCTGTTCTTTGGCTACAACCCCTTCACTGTTTTCTATAAGATGCTGGAAGGCTCCACCATGACCGCCTACCGCTTCCAGGAGACGGTGAATAAAGCCATCCCCCTGGTGACCCTTTCCCTGGGGTGCGCCGTTGCCTTCAAGATGAAGTTTTGGAACATCGGGGCTGAGGGCCAGTTTTACCTGGGCGCCCTGGGCGCCGCCTGGCTGGTTTTTAACCTGCCGGAGCTCCCCGCCCCGGTGATGATCCCCCTGATGATCCTGGGCGGGATGGTGATGGGCGGCCTTTGGGCCCTGATCCCCGCCGTCCTCAAGAGCCAGTTCGGCACCAGCGAGACCTTGGTCACCCTGATGCTCAACTATATTGCCATCAAGTTTGTTACTTATCTCCAGTACGGCCCCTGGAAGGACCCCAAGGCCAGCGGATTCCCCAAGATGCCCAAATTTGGGGACTACGCTGTGCTGCCCAAGGTGTTTGGCGTGCATATGGGGTGGATAATCGCTTTGATTGCCACCCTGCTGGTATGGGTCCTTTTCCAGAAGTCCAAGCTGGGTTACGAGATCGCTGTGCTTGGGGAGAGCGTGTCCACCGCACGGTATGCCGGCATGAGCCCCACCCGGATCACCCTGGCGGCGGTCCTCCTCTCCGGCGGCCTCTGCGGCCTGGCGGGAATGATGCAGGCCTCGGCCATTGAGCGCTCCCTTTCTGCCACACTGTCGGGCGGGCTGGGCTTTACCGCCGTCATCACCGCGTGGCTGGCCCGGCTGAGCCCTCCGGCCATTGTAGGGGTCAGCTTCTTCTTTGCCATGCTCCTCCAGGGCGGTTCCTACCTCCAGACCGCGATGCAGATCCCTGCCGCCATGGCGGACATTATCCAGGGCATTATCCTTTTCTTTGTCCTGGGCAGCGAGTTTTTTGTCCAGTACAAGGTCCACTTTGTCCGGGAGGGCAAGGCGGAAGGAAAGGAGGCCGCAGTATGAACGGATTCCTGGGTTCCCTGGAGCTTTACCTCCAGACCACCGCCCAAATGGGCACCCCCATCCTTTTTGCCACCCTGGGCGGCATCCTCTGTGAAAAGACTGGCCACCTGAACCTGGGCGTGGAGGGTATGATGCTCATGGGGGCTGTGGCTGGGTATATGACCGGCCTCTCCACCGGCAGCCCTCTTTTCTCCCTGCTGGCGGCAGGGTTGTCCGGGGCCTTTGGCGCCCTGATCTACGCCCTGGTCACCGTCACCTTCCAGGGCAACCAGACTGTCACCGGCCTGGCCCTCACCACCTTTGGCACCGGCCTTTCCTCCTTCCTGGGCAAGAGCATGGTGGGCGTGAGCCTTCCTGCCTCCATCCAGGAGGCCTTTGCCGCCCGGACGGTCCCGGTGCTGTCCGACATCCCGGTGGTAGGGAAAATGCTCTTCCAGCAGAGCCCCTATGTCACCGCGGCCCTGGTGCTGGCGGTGCTGCTGTGGCTCTACATGAACAAGACCACCATGGGCCTCAACATGCGGGCGGTGGGGGAGAACCCGGGAGCCGCGGACGCTTCGGGCGTCAACGTCACCGGGTGCAAATACCTCCATATCCTGTGCGGCGGGTTCCTCTGCGGCCTGGGCGGGGCCTATCTGTCCCTGGTCTTTGTGCCCCGGTGGCAGGATGAGATCACCGCCGGCATCGGATGGATCGCCGTGGCCCTGGTCATTTTCTCCACCTGGAACCCCCTCAAGGCTATTTTTGGCGCCTATTTCTTCGGTGCGCTGCGGGGGCTCTCCTTCGTGGTCCAAAACCTGGATCTCAGCCTCTTTGGCAAGCGGATCGTCATCGCCTCCCAGTTCCTGGATATGCTGCCCTATTTTTTCACCATTGTGGTGCTGGTGTTCATCACCATGGGCAAGCGGGCGGAAAACCAGGCCCCCAAGGCACTGGGGAACCCCTATTTCCGGGAAGAACGCTGAAAATAGAAAAGGTCCGGATGTTTCAGCATCCGGACCTTTTTGCTGGGGCTATTTTGTGCTTTTGTTCAGCTTGCTCATATAGCGGTAGATGCTGGCCTCGGAGGAGTGAAGCTGCTTCGCCACCTCGCTCACCGCCCCCTTGAGGAGAAAGACTCCCTTTTGGTTGAGGACGTCCACAATTTCCAGCTTCTCCTCCTGGGTGAGCCGCTCCTTGGGGATAGCGGGGTTGGGGAGTACTTGCTCCAGAGCGGAGGCCACCAGGTCGGAGATGGAATTAGAGAAGGTCTCGATACCGTCCTGGAGGTGGGAGGGGTGCGCGCCGGCGGAATCCCCTTGGGACAGGACGGACAAATCCAATTGAAAGAACCCGGCCAGGCCATCCATAAGCTCCAGACATTTGCTGGCGTCGTAATTGAGGAAGAGCATCCCGATTAAGGCGCCCTCCTCATCCTTGATAAACATGGTGGAGGAGCGGATGGCGGAATTTTTGCCCGAGACGCCCCGGTAGCCAACCTTATAATCCATTGCCTCATATACCTTGTCCTTGACGAAGCGGAGGGCCAGATCGGTGAGGGGCGCGCCCACAGTGCGGCCGCTGATGTGGCCGTTGACGATGGTGGCGATGGATTGCTCAGTGGAGGAGAGATCATGGAGAGTAATCTCATATTGAGGGCCCAGAACCTTGCCCAGAAACTCCGCCAAGACCATGTACTGCTTGAGGATGGGATGCAAAACAATCTGCCCCTTTACAATAATTTTTTATTACAGAAACACAAAGTTATCACAACAATTATAACATTTTAAACCTTTTACTGCAATAAGTGAAATTTCATAAAGAAAAGGGGAGTTTTTTATTAAGAAACATGCACAAAAAAGAGATAATTTTTTATTACAATAATAATATTGACTTAGCATGCGAAAAAAGGATATGATTGTGTCAGCAAAATTCAATATGCTGGTAGTATCTAAAAGGAGATTTGGAACAATGAAAAAAGCAATCGCTACAAAAAAAGCCCCCGCCGCCATCGGCCCTTACTCTCAAGCCACAGCAGCGGAGGGGGAGATGATATTCGTTTCCGGTCAGCTGCCGGTGGACCCCGCCACTGGTGAATTCCCTTCCCAGGACATCCAGGGCCAGACCCGGTGCTCCCTGGATAACGTCAAGGCCATTCTGGAAGAGGCTGGCTGCACCATGGCCGATGTGCTCAAGACCACCGTGTTCCTCAGCGATATCGCTAACTTTGCCGAGATGAATCAGATTTACGCCGAGTACTTCCAGGAGCCCTTTCCCGCCCGGGCGGCCTTCCAGGTGGCGGCGCTGCCCAAGGGCGCCCTTGTGGAGATCGAGGCCGTGGCCTGCCGGAGCAAATGATTTGGCGCGACCCGTAAAGGATCAACCCTTTACTTCGCCAAAATCGTTAAGGTCGTCGTCCAAAGCCTGAATGGCCCGGTCGATATTGCCGGCTTCCAGATAATCCAGGATTTTCTGGTGATTTTTGGTATCCATAGGAGGAGAAGTGGTGTCCCAACGGTCCCAGTAGAACTGGGCGTAGGCGCGCCGCAGCACGGCCATGGCCCGCTGAAGCTCCAGATAGGCGTATTGATTTTGTGAGCAGATCATCAGCTGGAGGTGGAAAGCCGTCACGTTTTCCCAGTGCTGGAACATGTCCTTGGAGTCCGAGCAGCGCTGATTGAGGTCCCGAAGCCGCGCCATCTGGCGGGGAGTGATCTTCTTGTAGCACCGGCGCAGGATGCCGCATTCCAGCACCCGACGGAAGTCCTGAATCTGGTCCACATCCTCCATGGTCAGGCGGATGACCTCATACCCGCACCGGGGGATATTGCGCAGGACGCCGTCGTTGCACAGGCTGATGAGGGCCTCCCGGACCGGGGACTTGCTGCATCCATATTTGAGCACAAGTTCCTTTTCATTGAGGATCTGATTGGGCTTGTACTCGTAGCTGAGGATGCCCTCAAGAATATAGTCGTAGATGTTGTCCTTGAGGCTTCGGTCGTTTGACATGTCGCTCCACCCTTTCTGTCTGTAAGACCGGCCGGACCAGCGCTGGGCAAATCCGCTAAAAAGCGATCTTATCTTTAAAATTTATGGTAATTATAACAAAATATTAACTGTTTGTAAATGCAACATGCCAAATTTTCACCTTTTTTCTCCAAAAATATTGACCTGATCATATCAGTGATATATTATAAATATATCTGGAAGACATTGAAGGGAAGATTGGGTATGAACGAAGCGTATTACCAGAACTATCTGAATATCCTCAGGAGCGAACTGATCATGGCCCTGGGCTGCACTGAGCCTATCGCCATCGCCTATGCTTCCGCCAAAGCGCGAGCAGAGTTGGGCGTGTTTCCGGAAAGAATAGAAGTATACTGCAGCGGCAATATTGTCAAGAACGTCAAGGGCGTGACGGTCCCCAAGTCCGATGGGATGAGGGGGATTGATGCGGCGGCCATCCTGGGCGTCGTGGGCGGGGACGCCGGCAAAG
>JAEXZK010000189.1 GCA_023451415.1 Bacillota bacterium
ATCATCCAGAGCATGCGCCGGCTGGAAAGCTACGCGGCAAAGACCGCCGACGAATTTCTGCAACTTTTGGAAGAAAACAAAATGAATAAAAACCATGCTTTACCTAGGGAGGAGCAAACACCATGAATCATTATCTGAAGAAAACAGCCGCCATGCTGATGGCCGCATCCCTGGCCCTGGCCGCCGCAGGCTGCGGCACCCAGGCCGCCCCCGCCATGGCGGAGGAGGAGAACGCCGGCATCGCCGTCTCTGTCCAGACCCCGGAGCGGGGCACCCTGGAGCTGCAAACCTCCTACATAGGCACCATCCAGCCGGATGAGATCGTCAGCGTTTTTGCCAAGCTCCCCGCCACGGTGGAAAAGATCTACTTCCAGCCTGGCGACCAGGTAAAGAAGGGGGACCTTCTCTTTGAGCTGGACGACAAGGATGTTATGACCTCGGTAAAGACCGCCCAGGCGGCCTACCGCAGCGCCGCCGCCCAGGTGGACCAGATGACCGGCAGCTCCTACAAGAACACCCTCCAGCAGCTGGACACCGCCTATGACAGCGCCTATGAGAACTATAAGGATGCGGAAGACAGCTTTGAGAAGGCGGAGAAGGCCTGGAAAGCCGCGGGAATGCCCATTGGCACCAGCCTGCACACCACCTATCTGACCACCAAGGGCATCTACGATCAGCTGGAAACCGTTTATAAAAACGCCCGCAAGTCCTACAACATCAACGCCGAACAGGGCTATGTGGAGCTGAGCGAGGTGGCCGCCGCCACCCTGAACCAGGCTCAGGTGGGCCTGGACGCCGCCATGGACCAGCTGGATAACTGCAAGGTCCGCGCCCCCATCGACGGCGTGGTGGAAAGCGTCTCCCTCAGCGAGCTGAATATGGCCGGCACGGCGGCTCCCGCCTTTGTCATCTCCAACAAGCAGGTGCTCACCGTCAGCTTCAGTGTCTCCTCCTCCGCGGTGATGTCCATGAAGGAGGGCGACGCGATCACGGTGGAGAAGGGCCAGAACACCTACCACGGCGCCATCACCGAGGTGGGCACCATGGCCAGCAGCCAGAACGGACTCTTCCCTGTGAAAGCCGTGCTGGAGGACCCCGGCACCGATCTGCTCACCGGCATCAGCGTCAAGATCACCGCTTCCACCCAAAAGGCGGAAAACGCCATGATCGTGCCCCAGAACGCCGTCTACTATGACAACGGCGCCCCCTATGTCTATGTGCTGGCGGACGGGACGGCCCACCAGGTCTACATCGAGACCGGCGTGTCCAATGCGGACCAGATCGAGGTGGTTTCCGGGCTTTCGGAAAGCGACCAGCTCATCACCTCCTGGCACCCCAACCTGGCGGATGGCGTCAAGGCTGTGGCTGCTCAGTAACGGGAGGGAAAGGCTTTGAATCTGACAAAACTCACCATGAAGCGGCCGGTCTCGGTGTTTATTATCCTGCTGGCCCTCATCGTCTTTGGCCTTCAGGCCATTATGGGCGCTCCCCTGGAGCTGATCCCCCAGATGGAGATGCCCATGATGATCATCTCCACCACCTACCCCGGGGCGGGCCCCGAAGAGGTGGAGGAGCTGGTCACCAGCGTTATGGAGAACGCCTCCTCCACCCTGGCCGGAGTGGAAGAGGTCCAGTCGGTCTCCCAGGAAAACATGTCCATGATCCTCCTCCAGCTGTCCTACGGCACCAATATGGACCTGGCCCGGATGGATCTGCAAAAGAAGGTGGATATGTATAAATCCGCCCTCCCCGATGAGGCCTCCGACCCCATCCTCATCGAGATGTCCATGGACGCCATGGCGGATATCACCCTTTCGGTGCGGGCCACCGGCGACGTGGACCTCCTCAACTATGTAGAGGACACCATCGTCCCCGAGTTTGAAAAGCTGGGGAGCGTGGCCTCGGTGGAAACCTCCGGCGGGCAGAAGGACTATATCAGCGTGCGGCTTAAGGAAGACCAGATGAATCAGTACGGGCTGGATATGACCACCATCGCCAACTACATAGCCGCCGCGGACTTCTCCATGCCCGCGGGCAGCGCCACCCGGGGCGATTCCGACCTGAATATCCGGGGCGGCGTCACTGTGAACTCCACCCAGGCCCTCCGGGAGCTGCCCCTGATCCTGCCCACAGGCGGCGTGGTCCATCTCTCCGATGTGGCCGACGTCTACGAGGCCAAGGAGGCCGCCAGCTCTGTGAGCCGTTACAACGGTGAGGACACCGTCACCATCAGCGTCACCAAGCGCCAGAGCGCCGGCACCGTCAATGTCTGCCGGGATGCCAAAGCGGTGGCGGAGCGCCTGAACCAGCAGGGGATAGGCGTTGATATTTCCGTCGTCAGCGACAGCAGCGAGGAGATCATGAGCGCTGTTTGGACCGTGGTCAAGACGCTGCTGCTGGGCATCCTTCTTTCCATGGTGGTGCTGTTCCTCTTCTTTGGGGAGTGGCGCGCCTCCCTCATCGTGGGCAGCTCCATGCCGATTTCGGTGCTGGCCACCCTCATCCTGATGAACGGCATGGGCTTCTCCTTCAACATCATCTCCCTGGGCGGCCTGGTTATCGGTGTGGGCATGATGGTGGATAACTCCATCGTGGTCCTGGAGAGCTGCTTCCGCCATCGGGAACAGCGCCTCGGCTTCCGGGAAGCCGCCCTGGAGGGCACCCATATGGTCACCAGTTCCATCATCGCCTCCACCCTTACCACCATTGTGGTTTTCCTGCCCATCTCCATCATGGAGGGCCTCACCGGCCAGCTCTTTAAGCAGCTGGGCTTTACCATCATTTTCTCCCTGACCGCCTCCCTCATCTCGGCCCTCACCCTGGTGCCGCTGATGTTCCTGCGGGTGGCCCCCAAGGAGAAGGAGGATATCCCCATGACCCGCTTCCTGAACAAGGTAGGGGAAAAATATGGACGCTTCCTCCAGAAGACCTTCCGCCGCAAGTGGCTGGTGGTCCTCACCTCGGTGCTGCTCCTCATAGCCTCCTTTGTCTGCCTGGCCTTTGTACACATGGAGCTGATCCCCTCCATCGACCAGGGCGTGGTACAGGTGTCGGTGGAGACCCGGCCCGGCCTGAAGCTGGAGAAGGTTGACGCCATAGCTGCCGGCCTTGAGGCAATGATCAAAGCGCATCCGGACGTGGAGAGCTTTTCGGTAAGCGGCTCCGGCGGCAGCATCAGCGCCACCGCCTACCTCAAGGACAACCGGGAGATGTCCACCGACCAGGTGGTGGAGCAGTGGCGGAAGGAGACCGCCGGGACGGTGGACTACACGGTCTCGGTCAGTTCCTTCAATATGGCCGATGCCATGTCCGGGGGCGGCGATGTGTCCATCATGCTCCAGAGCACCGACAAAAATGACCTGGAGACCGCCGCCAGGCAGGTGGTGGAGATGATGCGCCAGAGCCCCTCCATCATCCAGGCGACCTCCTCCCTCACTGACGGCAACCCTCAGGCGGAGATTGTCATCGATCCCATCAAGGCCAATGCCGTGGGCCTCATGCCCGCCCAGGTCATGAGCTCCCTCAGCGGTATTATGGACGGCAAGACGGCCACCTCCATCCGCCAGAGCGGCCATGACTACGACGTCAAGG
The DNA here is from genome assembly GCA_023451415.1 of Bacillota bacterium. Classification (GTDB taxonomy): domain Bacteria; phylum Bacillota; class Clostridia; order Oscillospirales; family Ruminococcaceae; genus Angelakisella. The sequence continues at coordinate 3,592 of JAEXZK010000189.1, forward strand.
TGCAATACCCCGAGGACCGCTTTGAGACGGTGGCCGACCTGGCCGGCATGACCATAGCGTCCCCCATGGGCATCCAGGTGCCCCTGCTGGACATCGCTGAGATACAGTACACCAACGCCCCCCAGGCCATCATGAAGCTGAACAACCAGTACATGGTGACCATAACCGCCCAGCCCACCATGGCCGCAAAGCTCACCGCCAATGCGGAGATGACCGAGGCCATTTCGGAGATGGATCTGCCGGAGAGCGTCGGTTTCCTCCAGGGCTATGCCACCCAGGCCATGAACGATGAGTTTTCCGCTATGGGCAGCGCCATCCTTTCCGCTGTGTTCCTGGTGTTCATGGTTATGGCCATGCAGTTTGAGTCCGTCAAGTTTTCCCTGGTGGTCATGGTGTGCATCCCCTTCTCCCTCATCGGTTCCTTCGGCCTGCTGGCCCTGACGGGCGTCACCCTCAGCATGCCCTCCCTCATGGGCGTTCTGATGCTGGTGGGCATCGTTATCAATAATGGCATCCTCTTTATCGATACGACCAACCAGCTCCGGCGGAGCATGGATCAGGAGACGGCGCTTATCTACGCGGGCAAAACGCGTATGCGCCCCATCCTCATGACCACCCTGACCACCGTCCTTTCCATGGTGCCCATGGCCCTTGGCATCGGCGACGGTTCGGAGATCATGCAGGGCATGGCCGTGGTCATCATCGGCGGCCTGTGCGCCTCCACCCTGCTGACCCTGCTGCTGCTGCCCACCTTCTATCTGCTGGTCAACAAGCCCAAGAAGAAAAAAAGAAAGGGCAGGGGCCTCTTCCGCAAAGAAGAGGAGTTCCAGCCCAAGGAGGAGCAGGTGGGTACTGGCTTCGGCACCTACGACAATGCCTTTGTGGATCTGCCCGAGCTCCCTCCCGAACCTATGGAATAAGCAACCTTGAACAAAGGGCCCGGGCCCTTTTGCAGAAAAAGCGCCGCCCCCTGGGGGCGGCGCTTTTCGTTGCCCGGGTTCAGCGGCCCGGGTAGTATGTTCCGATGTAGCTGGCAGGGTTCATGATGATGCCGTTGAGGCGGATCTCCAGATGGCAGTGGTTGCCGGAGGCATTGCCGGTACGTCCCACGTAGCCGATGATCTGCCCCTGCTCCACATAGGTGCCGGAGGAGACCACCACCGTGCTCATATGAGCGTAGCGGGAGGTAAAGCCGTCCTGATGGTTGATATCTACCCGCTTGCCATAAGGCCAGATGGAGACGTTGGTGGCGTAGGTGACATATCCGGCCCGGGAAGCACGGACCACCGTGCCGTAGGGCGCCGCAATATCCATGCCGGTATGGCCGTAGTAGCCATAGAGGCCGGCCGACATATAGCCGCCGTCCACCGGCCAGAGGAAGGAACCGCTGGTGTCGCTGCCCACGGGCAGATACTGGAGGAGGGGTTTGGTGCCCACCTTGAGGCGGCGGTTGACCGGCTCCTTGGTGAGTTCCACACTGACGCGGTTTTCACTCACCTTTTCGCCGTCGATGTAGGTGACGTCGGCGGTGACCAGCTGCTCACCGGGGACGCCGTTGGAGATGACCTCCGTATAGCCGGAGGGAAGCTGATCGTTTTCCACCTTGGTGTCCCCATAAGGGACGTCCTCGGTATATTCCTCCCGCCGGGTCACCTGGATGCCCAGGGTCAGGTTGGACTGGGAGACCAGAAGCTCCTCCCCGGGATAGACGTCTGCGGAAGGGTCGTCCTCCAGCCTGCTGTCGATGCCGGGATTGAGGAGGCGCAGCTGCTCCACGGTGGTGCTGTAACTGTCGGCAATATCCTCCAGGGTATCCCCATCGGCGACGGTGTGGGTCTCCTCGTAGGGGACGTCGGAGTCCAGGTATTCTTTGATATCGTGGAGGGACTTCATGGAGCCGACCGGGTAAACGCCGCTGCGCAGGGTGATTTTTTTGACGAACTGGACCAGCTCGTGCTCCTCATCGGAGCGGTAATTGTCCAGCACGGAGTCGATGTACAGGAGGAATTCGCTGCCGTCTTTGACCGCGCCCAGGAATTTGTCCTCAATGTAGATGCCGTCGGCATTCTCAATGTCGTTGCCGGAGGCGGAGATGAGCCTGTTGGCCAATGTCTCGGGGTCCAGGAGGTTGTCCTCCTTGACAATGACCAGGCTGAACCCGGGCCCGCTGTTCTCCGGTTCAATATATTCCTCGCCGATAAGCCTCTCCAGCACCTTGTTCCGTGCTTCGTAAAAGACATTTTCATCGGCTATGTAGCCCATGAATGAGTTTTCGTCGGGATAGGTCAGGCGCAGGCCGAAGGTGATATCGGAGAAATAGGTGATGGTGGCCGCCAGGATGGTGACACCGATGATGGGCGCTACAAAGTTGGCAATCCGGTTGAGCGGACGGCCCAGGGACCAGAGGTAAGAAAAGAAAACGGAAAACCGGCGGCGCAGGGTGTGTTCCGGGTCATCCCGCTTGGCCCGGCGCATGCTGGCGCCCATGAGGGCGGTCTTTTTGGAAATCTCCCGGAAGGGCGCCAGGGTCGCATCGGAAAAATTGTCCCAAACCCGGAGCACGCGGCTGCGCTGCCGACGGACAAAGGCGGGGACCTTCTGGGAAAGCCACTTCCAGCCAGTGAGGCCCTGACGGCGGTAACTGGTGCCGTCACGCATCAGCTGAATACCGATGAAATAGCACTCGGTGTAGACCCAGTCCAGGAAGGTTGCCTCCTCCGGACGGGACGCCATGGCGCGGTCCTTGTAGCTTTTCCAGAGCCGGGCCAGGGAAGAGGCTTTTTTGGCAAGGGGCTTTTTGACGGGAG
>JAEXZK010000047.1 GCA_023451415.1 Bacillota bacterium
CCTTTATGCTGGCCACCAAGGCCGGCGTGGACCCCCACCTGGTTTTTGACGCCATCAAGGGTGGCCTGGCCGGCTCCACCGTCATGAACGCCAAGGCCCCCATGATCATGGACCACAACTTTAAGCCTGGCTTCCGCATCGATCTGCACATCAAGGACCTGAACAACGCCATCGAGACCGGCCACGGCGTGGGCGCGCCCCTGCCCCTGACCGCCGCTGTTATGGAGATGCTCCAGACCCTCCATGCCGACGGCTTTGGCTCCGACGACCACAGCGCCATTGCCCGGTACTACGAGAAGGTGGCCGGAAGCACCATCCAGTAATCCATCTGCCGCTTGCAGGAAAAAGCCCCTCCCCGGCCTGGCCGTGGAGGGGCTTTTTGCGCGCCGCCGGGGGAAGAAGCCGCCTTCGCCGCCGCGGGGACGCCCCGCAAAAGCGCAGCCTCAGGGCTGGCACCAGCCGGGGAGACGCGTTGGTCGGTTACTTGCTCTTTTCGGGGAGGGCGGTTTTGGTGGACACCACCGCGGGCTCATTGTAACAGGCAAAGCAGTCGTCGATGTGGCCCTGGGAGAGCTTGGGAGTGACCAGGCTCACCAAAGGCACCACCGCCAGGGAGGCCAGGATGGCCAGAGCTCCGGCGTTGATGGGGGAGACCCATTCCAGCAGGTAATTGCCGCCGGTGATGAGGATGCTGGCCGCAAAGGAAGCCCACACTGAAGCCCTGGTGGCGCCCTTCCAGAAGAGGCCGTAGAGGAAGGGGCCCAGGAAGGCACCCGCCAGAGCGCCCCAGGAGAGGGACATGAGGGTAGTGATGAGGCTGCCCGGGTTGAGGGCCAGCAGCACCGAGAGGAGGACAAAAAAGCCGCACATCACCCGGATGATGAGCATCAGCCCCTTGGCACTGAGATCTTTGCAGTAGGTGCGGACAAAATCCAGGGTGAAGGTGGAGCTGGAGGTGATGACCAGGGAGGAAAGGGTGGACATGGAAGCGGAAAGGACCAGGATGACCACCACGCCGATGAGGATATCAGGCATACATGCCCCCAGCATCTGGGGGACAATGCTGTCAAAGGCCACCTTGCCGTCAGCGCCGGGGGTGTAATACAGCCTGCCGAAGCCGCCCATAAAATAGGAACCGCCGGCGATGACCAGGGCAAAGAGGGTGGAGATGACGGTGCCCGCCTTGATGGACTCTTCATTTTTAATAGTATAGAACTTGTGGACCATCTGAGGCAGGCCCCAGGTGCCCAGGCTGGTCAAAAGGACTACCCCAAGAAGGTTAACGGGGTCGGGGCCGAAGAAGGAGACCAGGGCGCCGTCCATAGCGGGAGCCAGCTCCGAGGGAATATGGGAAAGCTGCTCCAAGGCGGCGGAAAAACCGCCCCGCCCTTCCAGCACCGACCAGACCACCAGCACGATGCCCCCCAGCATGATGAAACCCTGGATCAGGTCGTTGACGGCGGCGGCCATATAGCCCCCGGCGATGACATAGACGGCGGTGAGGACGGCCATGGCGATGATGCAGAGGGTAAAATCAAGATCAAAGGCCATGGAGAAAAGCCCGGAAAGGCCCTTGTATACCGAGGCGGAATAGGGGATGAGGAAAACAAAAATGATCACCGAAGCGGCAGTTTTGAGGCGCTGGCAGCCATACCGCCGTGCAAAAAAGTCGGGCATGGTGGCGCTTTCAAAGTGCTTGGTCATGATCCGGGTGCGGCGGCCCAGGATCATCCAGGCCATCATGCTGCCGATGAAGGCGTTGCCCAGGCCCACCCAGGTGGAGGAGATGCCGTAGCTCCAGCCAAACTGGCCGGCGTAGCCGATAAACACCACGGCGGAAAAATAGGAGGTGCCGTAGGAGAAGGCGGTGAGCCAGGGGCCGACATTGCGCCCGCCCAGGACAAAATCCCCCACATTGGTGGCATGACGCCGGCAATAGATGCCAATGCCCGCGGTAACGCCGAAGAAGATGACCATGATGATGATTTTTGCCGTCATAAAAAGCACTCCATTCCGCCGCCCTGCGCGGCTTTTTTCTGCATAAGGACAAAAAAATCCCGCCCCCTGTGAGCACAGAGGACGGGAGACCCGTGTTACCACCTCAGTTCGCCCCTTGCCTCGCGGCAGGAGCCTCGGCGGGTACGGCCCGGCAGGGCGATACCCCGGCCCGATAACGGGGGCCTGCCGGCACAGCCTACCGGGTCCGGGGACCTTTGGGTGTGCAGCTCTGGAAATGTATTGGGGGGCCGCTGCTTCCGCGCCTCTCACCAGCCGGCAGCTCTCTGTGGGCAGTCTGGACCCTTACTTCTTTTCCGTCGTCGCCTTTGGGACGTGATGTTTTCTGAAGCCTATTGTAACGCAGTGGGGACTAGCAGTCAATACTTTTTGCATTTAAAGCTTTAAATTCATAAAATATTATAACAACTTTCAAATGCACAGGCGGCGTTTAGGCAAATTTGCCAAAGAAGAAAAAGGATGGGTTTGTTAACATCTGATTCACAAAGATGTGCTTTCATAATAGGTAATGAAACGCAGTAACTCTGCAAAGAGGGAAGATCATGTATTCATTGTCTGACAGCAGCATTAAGCTCAAGGTGATGAGCTTCAATATGAAACGGAATATGTTTTCTTTTGGCCGTCATGCCTGGAGCAAGCGGGCATCCCTGGTGGCCGACGTCATCCGCCGCAACGCACCGGATATTTTGGGCACCCAGGAGCTGACGGAAATCACCCTCAGCGACTTGCAGCGCCTCCTGCCGGAGTATGCCTTTGTGGGTCAGGGGCGGGACGGGGAAAAGCGGGGGGAATATTCTGCGATCTTTTACCGCAAGGACAGGTTTACCCTGCTCTCCCAGGATACCTTCTGGCTCTCCAAGACCCCCGGCATGCCCAGCCGCAGCTGGCTGGCCCTTTTTCCCCGTATCTGCACCTGGTGCGAGCTTTGTCCCAAGGACGCCCCGGAAAAAACGGTCCGGGTTTATAACACCCATCTGGACCATGTCAGCTACTTTGCCCGGGTCAACGGGCTAAAGCTTATCTGCCGGCAGATTCTGGAGAGATATCAGGCGGCTCCGGGCCCGGTGGTGTTTATGGGGGACTTCAACGCCACCCCCAACAGCAGGACCCTGCGGAAATGGGAGGAGGACAACCTGGCCTCCCAGGAAAAAGTGATGCTCCGGGACAGCTACAACATGCTCCTCAAGACATCGGGGCCGCAGCCTCTGGGGTGCAGCTACCACGGCTTTAAGGGACGGATACTGGGCAACCCCATCGACTACATTTTTACCAGCAGGGATGTTGTGCTCCGGGCCGTGGCCATCGAACGGGCCAAAGGAGAGGGCATCTACCCCTCCGACCATTACCCCGTGGTGGCCGAGATGGAGCTGTAAGCGCGGATGTACCGTGATGAAAACGCAAAAGACCGCCGTACACGGGGAAAGCCCGGCGTGACGGCGGTCTTTATTAAGAAGGGGCGGGAAGTTACTTGTTTTTGTTCTGGTTGTTGCAATTCTGGGAGTTCTGAGAATTCTGGGAGTTCTGAGAATTGTTCTGGCTGTTCTGAGAGTTCTGGGAATTCTGAGAATTGTTCTGGTTATTCTTGTTGGCCATAATTTTCACCTCCTTTACAGGGGATAGTATTTGTCCGCAAACCGGCAACTATTCGGCCGGAAAACAAAGGAATCATACAAATACCAAAAAACAGAAAAATTTTACCAAAAGGGCTTGCAAAGCAGAGAAAGGTATGTTATACTAAGCTCACAAACAAAAACAGTAATCATTACTGAAAATTAAAAAGGAGATGTATCGTATGGCTAAGTTTATCTGCACCGTTTGCGGTTATGTTCATGAGGGAGACAGCGCTCCCGAATTCTGCCCCCAGTGCAAAGCTCCCGCTTCCAAGTTTAAGAAGCAGGAAGAGAACGCCATGAACTGGGCTGCCGAGCATGTGGTAGGCGTGGCTGCCGGCGTCGACCCCGAGATCATCGAGGGCCTGCGCATGAATTTCACCGGCGAGTGCACCGAGGTCGGCATGTACCTGGCCATGGCCCGTGTGGCTCACCGCGAGGGTTATCCCGAGATCGGCCTTTACTGGGAAAAGGCCGCCTATGAGGAAGCCGAGCATGCCGCCAAGTTTGCCGAGCTGCTGGGTGAGGTCGTCACCGATTCCACCAAGAAGAATCTGGAGATGCGCGTAGCCGCCGAGAACGGCGCCACTGCCGGCAAGACCGACCTGGCCAAAAAGGCCAAGGAGCTGGGTCTGGACGCCATCCATGATACCGTCCACGAGATGGCCCGGGATGAGGCCCGCCATGGCAGAGCTTTTGCCGGTCTTCTGGCCCGGTACTTTGGCTGATGCCAACCCACCAATTACATAAAAACACAAAAACCAGGAAAGGGGGGGCGGGGGGGGGGGCGGGGGGGGGGGAAGA
>JAEXZK010000177.1 GCA_023451415.1 Bacillota bacterium
CAGGATCATCCCCACGATGACCGAGAGCACCGCCACCAGTGTGGGCTCCAGGATGGAAAGGATGCTGCTGATCTCGGTGTCGATCTCTTCCTCATACCGCTGGGCGATCTTCTTCATCACAGTATCCACTGCGCCGGTCTTGAAGCCCACCGTGATCATCCGGGAGTAAATGCCGGAGAATATCTCCGCCTGGACCAGCGCGTCGGCAAAGGAAGCGCCCTCCGCCGTCAGCTCCCGCACCCTTTCGATCTTTTGGCGGGCGGAAGGGTTTTCCACCAGCTGGGAAGCCATGGCGATGGACTGGTCCACATCCAGGCCGCTGGAAAGCATCAGGGACATGGCCGAGGCAAAGCGGCCGGAGGCCACCTTGGCAGAAAGCCTGCGGGTGGCAAAGAAGGAACCGCCCAGCTTCTGGAGGGTCTGCCTGCCTGCCGCGGTGCGGCCCAGGGCCAGCAGCCCCGCAGCCGCCACCAGGATGACCCCTACAATGGCTGCGGAATACCGGCTCAAAACCATGCCGAAGCCCATCACGCCCTGGGCAAAAGCCGACATCTCGCTGCCCAGCTGGCGGAACACCTGGTTAAAGATGGGCAGAACATTGACCACCAGCACCACGATGACCACCATCATCATAACGATCATAACGGCGGGGTAGGTGACGGCGTTCTTGATATTTTTGGTAATGGCCTCGTTGCGCTCATAGTAGGCGCACAGGGAATCCAGGACCTCGTCCAGGCGGCCGGAGGTCTCGCCGATCTCCACCATGTCCACGACGTACTTGGGGAAGCAGCCGCTTTCCCCAAGGGCCACAGCCAAAGGCCGGCCCTCTTCCGTTACTTCCAGGATGCTCTGGATGATGTCCCGGCCGCGGCTGTCGGCGGTATCGCCGTGCATGATGCCAAGGCCCTCCTGCACCGAGATACCGGCCTTGACGATCAGGGCCAGCTGGGCGCAAAAGGCGGATATCTCGCTGGGAGTCAGACGCTTCCTCCCGGTTTCTGTCGCTGCCATATGGTCATTCCTCCGTTCTTTGTCGCACACTCAATAGAAGAACATCGCGCTGTAATTGCTGCCGTTGCCTATGAAGGACATGATATCGGCGCTGCTGTTGCCGCTGGAGGCAAAGGTGGGGTCCATCCGCACCCAGGACTGTCCGTCAAAATAGATGATGCCGTTGACCCACCCCACGTCGGTGATATAGGTGGATATCCAGGCGTGGTACACATTGCCCGCATAACCCACCACCAGCTTGGTGGGGATCATCTGGCTGCGGAGCATGGCAGCCATAACCGCGGCGTAGTCAAAGCAGATGCCCTTTCCGGTGGCCAGGATATTGTCCACCGAGGGCAGGTAGCCAAAGCCAAAGTTCTCCGCCTTATAAAAATCGTAGGAGATGTTGTTTATCACATAATTATAGACGTTTTCCACAATCTGGAGGTCGTTCTTGGCGCTGCGGGAGAGCTCCGCCCCAACGTTGACCGTGTTGCATCCGGACCAAAAGTTGACATACTGGTTGGGGTACAGGAAGGGCAGGGTGGAGGCCCGCAGGCTGGCGGTGATATACTGGGTAAAGGCAGTGCTGTACTGGTTGCCGCCGATGTTCTCGTAAACGCCGATGGTGTAGCCGCCGCTGCCCGAGGACAAGGGGAATACGTCATAGCCCCCGTCCTGGCGGATGGTATATGTATACTGGCTGCCGCCGTCCGGGGTGATAAGCACCCGCACCTTGGAGTTGCCCCCGGTGTATTTGATCATGACGTAACCTTCGCTTGCATTGGAGGCGTCGATGGTCACAAGGCTGTTGCCATAGACCACCGTCCCCGCAGCCACAGGTGTCAGGACGGTATAGCTGGGGGCCTTCAGCTCCTCCTGGGTCTCTTCTTCCCCGCTGTCCGCTCCGGTCTGGGGCAGCTGGGATTCGGGGGATTGGGGTTCTGCCGCACAAGAAGGGGCCGGAGAGGCTGCGCCGGAATCCTCCCCGCCGCTGCTTTCCGGCGGCTGGCTCGGAGGCTCCTGACTGGAGGAGGACTGGCTCTCCTGCGAACGGGAGGAAGGGGAAGCGTTGCTCTCCGGCTGACTGCCGCCGGATGCCTCTGTCCCGCCGGAGCACGCGCACAACAGCGTCAGCAGGAGGGCGAGCATCAGCGCCGTTCCCTGTTTTATCTTTTTGTTCAAGCTGCAGTCACCTCTTTTCATGGCGTATCGACCGCGGTCCCAGGCAGCTTGTCGTAGGAAACCGCGTCCGCTTCCCAGGCGTAGGGTTTTTCCAGCCCGTCGGCCCAGGGCTTGTAGTCGTAGCCGTCCCCGGCGTCCGCCACCATATCCTGCCGGGCCACAATGATGATCCGGTTGCGGGTGGTGCCGATGGGGTCGCAGGACACCAGGGTCAGGCAGGAGTACCCCTGCGCCTCGATGGGCCCCCAGTCGTCGGGGGTCACGACATAGGTTTTTTCATAAAGATAGCGGTAGACCCTATCTTCCCAATTTAGGTAGAAATAGTCTCCCGCGGAAAGATTGTGAACATAATAGAAGATGGACCCGTCGATATCCCGGTGTCCGGCGATGCTGACATTTCCTCCGTTCTCCGAGGGCATCTGGGCATACTCGAACAGCCCGGGCCCGGCAGAAAGGTTTTCATCCTCTGTGCCGTTCTGCACCGGCTCGCCCTCCACGCCCAACCGGGGAATGGTCAGGGTCATGTTCCCGCTCTGGTACTGGGTGCGCAGGTCGCTGAAATAGAGATGTCCCGCCTCCAGCGCTGGAGACTCCTCCTGGGAAGAAGATTCTGTCTGGGAAGAGGCGGTCTCCGGGATACTGGAAGAGGAACTGGAAGGGAGCTCTGCCGGAGCCGGGGGCGGACGAAGCATCCAGGCGCCCGCCGCAAGCAAAGCCGCGCCCGCCAAAAACAACAGCCATATCAGCCGGCTTTCCGGCGAACGTTTTTTCCTGTACCTGCCATCCTGCTTTTCTGATTTGTTCAAATGCAATTGCTCCCAATTTCAACTGAAGTAACATTCGGCTCTATTATAATTGATTTTAACAAGAAAGAAAAGACTGTTTTTGTAAAAGCCATAATACCGTCAAAAAATCACCCGCGGGGTTATAGCAAACGATCATATTATATGCTATAATTGGGCCATCGATTTAGGTCACAGATCTTTTGGAGGTGTGCTTTATGATGCAGGATACAACTGTTTATCAGCCCTCTGATAAGCCTGAAGTACGGATCACCATGCTGGGCGGCTTTAGTCTCACTGTTGGCGACAAGACCATCAGCGACAACAGCAACCGGGCACATCAGCTTTGGAATCTGCTGGAATATTTGGTGGCATTTCGCAACCGCGATATTTCCCACGAGGAGTTGATTTCCGCCCTTTGGCCTGATGATGACAGCGAAAACCCCACCAACGCTCTCAAGAACCTGATCTACCGGGTCCGCACCGCCCTTTCGGACAGCGGCATCCCCGGCAGCAAAGAGCTGATCCTCTACCGCCGCGGGGCCTATTCCTACAACAGCGCCCTCCCCACCCGGGTGGATACCGAAGAATTTGAAACTCTCGTGCGGGCAGCTTCCGACTCGTCCCTCCCTGCTGACCAACGGATTCAAAAATACTTAGCTGCTTTGGAGCTCTACAAAGGCGACTTTTTGCCCAAGTCCTCCTCCGAAGCCTGGGTGGTGCCCCTGTCCACCTATTTCCACAGCATGTACCTCAAGGCCGTGGCCGAGGTCATAGGACTCCTGGAGAATTCCGCCCGCTTTGAGGAGGTCATAGATGTCTGTGAAGCCGCCATCGTGGTGGACCAGCTGGAGGAGCGCTTCCACGAGTCCCTGATCCGGGCGCAGCTGGCCGTGGGCCGCCAGCAGAAGGCCATGGCCCATTATGAGTACATCACCGGTCTTTTCTACCGGGAGCTGGGCGTCAAGCCCTCCGAGGCCCTCCGGAATCTTTACCGGGAGATCATCGGCAGCATGACCCATGTGGAAAGCGACCTGGACACCATCAAAGAGGACCTGCGGGAATCTCACGAGGCCTCCGGCCCCTTTTTCTGTGAATACGAGGTCTTCCGCGATATGTATCAGCTGGAGGCGCGTTCCGCCAGCCGGACCGGGCACTCTGTTTTTGTGGCGCTGATCACTGTCACCGGCCAGGATGGGCAGCCCCCCGAGATGCCGCTTTTGGGCAAAGCCATGGATAAGCTGAAGGCCGCCATCCACGCCAGCCTCCGCCGGGGGGATGTGGCAGCCCTGTTCAGCCCCACCCAGTATGTGCTGATGCTGCCCACCCTCACCTTTGAAAACGGGCAGATGGTGCTGGAGCGCATCATCCGCTGCTTTAAGCGGGAAAATCCCCGTCTGCCAGTCCTCCTCCTCCATAGGCTCCAGCCCTTGGACCCCGTGATGTAAGCTGTTTTTGACAATCCCCGCAAGGTTTGACGCCTTGCGGGTTCTTTTTTGTGCATTTAGGAGTTTTCGCCAAATTATCCATTGACATCTTGTGCGCATCAACTATAATAGTACCTTGATATTTTGGGGCTTGTTTGAAAGCAGAAAAATTGCCGGCTCCTTCGCAAACAGTGATGGGGCCAAAGCAAAAAACGCGGGAATCCCACCGAATTTCCGGGCCTTTTCACCCATCGGCCGCCGCTTGCGCGGCAAAAACGGTATTTTTGATTTTTCAAACGGCCTCCAGTAAGGAAGAGTGGCATCTATGAACGACGACCTCCGGCTGACC
>JAEXZK010000271.1 GCA_023451415.1 Bacillota bacterium
GAGCTGCGCCTGGCCGTGCTGGAGCTGCTCAACACCCTGGGGCTTTGAATGGCGGCGGTCAAAAGGCTCCTGGGGGCCCTCCTGTGGCTGGCGGTCTGCCTGGGACTGCTGGTGGTGGGCTGCCGGGAATTCTACAAGGCGGCGTACCCCCAGGGATACAGGGAGCTGGTGGAGCGGTACAGCGAGGAAAACGGGCTGGAGCCGGCGCTGGTGTATGCCGTCATCCGTACCGAAAGCGGCTTCCACCCCGAGGCGGAGTCCTCGGTGGGGGCAAGGGGGCTGATGCAGCTGACCCCGGATACCTTTCAGTGGGTGCGTTACCGCCTGGGGGAGACAGGGGCCGCTTCGCCGGACCTGCTTTATGACCCCCAGAAGAATATCAAATACGGCGCCGCCAACCTCCGGCTCCTCATCCGGGAGTTTGGCAGCGAGGAGACCGCGCTGGCGGCCTATCATGCGGGATGGGGCAGCGTTTCCCGATGGCTGGCCGACGACAGGTACTCCGACGACGGCCGGAATATCCACCACATCCCTTTTGCCGACACCGATGTTTATGTGACCAAGGTGCTGGAAACCGCCCGGCTTTACCGGCGGCTGTACGGCTGAAGATACAGTAAAACAGGAAGATCTTTAGATACTAGGAGGATTATACCATGGCGGAAAAAACAAAGGGCGAGCTGCTCCAGGAACAGCTGCTGATGGACCCAAAAAACATGGGTGAGCTGCTGGATGACCAGGAGCTGAAGGCTGCCCAGGATTTTTGCGAGGATTACAAGAAATTTCTGGATAGGGCCAAGACCGAGCGGGAAGCGGTGGAATACACCCTGGAGCTCCTCAAGGGGTACGGTTACGCCCCCTTTGAGCCCGGCAGGCGGTACGCGCCCGGGGAGAAGTTTTATGTTGTCAACCGGGGCAAGGCCATGATCATAGCCACCAAGGGCAGGCGCCCGGTGGCCGATGGGGTACGCATCGGCGCCAGCCACATCGACAGCCCCCGCCTGGACTTCAAGCCCCGCCCCCTTTATGAGGAGGCCCAGCTGACCTACTTCAAGACCCATTATTACGGCGGGATCAAGAAATACCAGTGGTCGGCGATCCCCCTTTCCCTCCACGGCGTCATCGTCAAAAAAGACGGCTCCTCCGTCAAGGTGACCATCGGCGAGGACGAGAGCGAGCCCATCTTCTGCGTCACCGACCTGCTGCCCCATCTGGCCAAGGAGCAGATGAAGCTGACCATGGCCGAGGGCATCAAGGGGGAACAGCTCAACGTCCTCATCGGCTGCCACCCCTTCAAGGATGACAAGGCCTCGGAGCGGGTGAAGCTGAACATCATAAGCCTTTTGTTTGAAAAATACGGTGTGGTGGAAAGCGACTTCCTTTCCGCCGAGCTCTGCGCCGTCCCCGCCTATCCCGCCCGGGACGTGGGCCTGGACCGCGCCATGATCGGCTCCTATGGCCACGACGACCGTGTCTGCGCCTACACCAGCCTCATGGCCGAGGTGGAGGCAAAGGATCCGGAGTACACCACCGTCACCGTCTTTGCCGACAAGGAGGAGATCGGCTCCACCGGGGCCACCGGCCTCCAGTCCTGGTTCCTCCGGGACTTTCTGGAGGATCTTGCCCAGGCCGAAGGGGTGGAGGTCCGCCACCTGCTGGCCCGGTCCAAGTGCCTGTCCTGCGACGTCAACGCTGCCTTTGATCCCGCCTTCAGCGACGTATCTGAGCGGCGGAACACCGCCTACATCAACTATGGCCCTGTCCTCACCAAATACACCGGCAGCGGCGGCAAGTCGGGCACCAACGACGCCGATGCGGAGACGGTGGCCTTTGTCCGCCGTGTGCTGGATGACGCGGGTGTGATCTGGCAGACCGGGGAGCTGGGCAAAGTGGACGCCGGCGGCGGCGGCACCGTGGCCAAATATGTGGCGGCCCACAATGTGGACACCATTGACCTTGGGGTGCCTGTCCTCTCCATGCACGCGCCCTACGAGGTGGTTTCCAAGTGCGATGTCTATATGACCTACAAGGCCATGAAGGCCTTCTATCGGTAAGCATGAACAAGAAGGACCCGCCGGGGCATGTCTCCCGGCGGGTCCTGATGTGCTTTTCAGCGGGTGGTGGCGGAGGACTCCTTCTGCGGGGGAGCCTCCCCCTGCGGGAGCTCGTCCAGGGCGTCCGGCGGCAAACCGGCAGACGCGGCCCTGCGCAGCTTCAGCTCCCCAAGGCGTTCATCCAGGGATACCAGCAGGATGGAAAGGAGCATCAGGGCGTTGCCCGCCCCGGTGGCCAGAGTGGGGATGGAGCGGTAGACCAGGATGTCGGATACCACACTGGTGACCGGCTCCAGCATATTGAGAAAAGAAGCCGTGGTGGCCCCCAGGATCTGGATACCCGCGGCCATGCCATAGATGGCCAGGATGGAAGTCAGGCCGCTGACCATGATGCATCCCCACTGTTTGGCGGAGCCATGGACGGTGAGCTGGCCCTGGACGGCAGTGAAGCAGCCAAAGAACAGCGCGGCAAAAAGGCAGACGTAAAAGACGATGACATACCGGTTGAGGGTGCGGTACTGGCAGCGGTCGTTGGAAATGACATAGAGGCCGTAGGTGATGCTGGAAGCCAGGGCCGCCAGCAGGCCCAGGACCGACAGCTGCCTGTCCGACAGGAGGATGAAGAGAAGGCCGGAGAGGGAGAGAAAAATGGCGGCCAGCTTGGGCCCGGTGCATTTTTCCCGGAAGACGGCCATCATGGCGATGGTCACCAGGATGGGAAAGCTGAAGTGGCACATGGTGGCCAGGCCCACAGGGATGTACAGGTAGGATATGACCAGGAAAAAGTTGGTGAAGCCGAAGCCCGCCACCCCAAAGCAGGCGAGCTCCAGGAGCTGGCGCCGTGTGACGCGGAAGCTGGCCCGCTGAAGGAGCCCGAAGCCCCCCGCCGCCACACAGCTGACGGCAAAGCGGAAAAAGGTGTAGCATTGGGGCGGCATGGGGCCTGTGGCCCCCTCCTTGGCAAAGATGGGGAGGATGCCATAGATAAGGGAAGCCATCACCACCGCGGCAACGCCCTTCCATTTCATAAAAAACGCCCCTTTCCAAATAGACTGCCTCCATCATAGCACTGCGGCGGAATGGGGGACAAGGGTGTGAAAGGAAAATGCGGCGGGCGGCTTTTAGCCTTGGAGGAACATGGAAAACGAGTAAAAACCGTAAAAGTATGCAAAAAAGGGAGGGGCAGGGAAAAAAACAGATTTTTCAAAAATATTTCTTGACACAGGAAACCCTCTGTAATATAATATTATACTGTATCATAATGGCCAATTATGCCTGTGGGTGGTTGTCAAGTATGAAAAATTCACGATAATACTCTCGGGAATTTAGCATAAAATGACAAAAAACATGGCATAATTTGTTGGATCAGTTTATGGTGAAAATAGATGAAACGGAGTGAATGCGCGGATGGTTAATGTGAAGCCTGTCCAGCTGGGTAAGAATACCCGTATGAGTTTTGCCCGTATTGACGAGGTTCTGGACATGCCAAACCTCATCGAGGTGCAAAAAAATTCATACAAGTGGTTCCTCGACGAAGGATTGAAGGCTGTTTTCAAGGACATCTCATCTATCACCGACTATCAGGGTAACCTGGTCCTGGATTTCATCGATTACAAACTGGAAGATAAACCCAAGTATACCATCGCTGAATGCAAGGAACGGGACGCCACCTATGCCGCTCCTCTCCGGGTCCGGGCCAGCCTCCTCAACAAGGAGACCGGCGAGGTCAAGGAGCAGGACATTTTCATGGGTGACTTCCCCCTGATGACCGACGCCGGCACCTTCATCATCAACGGCGCCGAGCGCGTCATCGTTTCCCAGCTGGTCCGCTCTCCCGGCGTGTACTTTGACAGCAAGTTCGACAACGCGGGCAAGAAGCTCTTTGAGTCCACCATCATCCCCAACCGAGGCGCATGGCTGGAGTATGACACCGACTCTTCCGACGTTTTCAGCGTCCGCATCGACAAAAACCGCAAGCTCCCCATCACCACCTTTGTCCGCGCCCTGCTGCGCATCCGGGACGACGTCACCATCGAACAGGTCAACGCCGACATAGCCAACGCCCTGACCCCCTACCGCGGCACCGACGAGGAGATTTACGACCTCTTTGGCGAGGACGAGTATATGGTCAAGACCATCGCCGCCAAGGACAACGAAATGACCGGCGACGAGGCTCTGCTGGAGGTCTACCGCAAGCTGCGCCCCGGCGAGCCCCCCACCATGGACAGCGCCGTCAAGCATCTGGTGCAGCTCCTTTTTGATGCCCGCCGCTACGATCTTTCCCGGGTGGGCCGCTATAAATACAACAAAAAGCTGGCCCTCAGCGGCCGGCTTAACGGCCGTACCCTGACCCGTCCCATCGCCGACCCCATGACCGGAGAGATCATCGCCGAGGCCGGAGAGGTCATCGGGCGGGAGAAGGCCCATGAGCTGGAAAACAAGGGCGTGGACACCGCCTTTGTGGACGTGGACGGCCATGAGCTGAAGATCCTCAGCAACGGCATGGTGGACATCCGCCACTTTGTTTCCTTTGACTGCGCCCCCCTGGGCGTCAACGAAAAGGTGCGCTTTGAGATCCTCAAGGAGATCCTGGAGACCTGCGCCGCCGAAGAGGAGCAGAAGGCTGCCATCGCCGCCCGCATCGACGAGCTCATCCCCAAATATATCCGCAAGTTTGATATCTTTGCTTCCATCAACTATATGTGCTGCCTCCACTACGACATCGGCACCACCGACGACATCGACCACCTGGGCAACCGCCGCATCCGCAGCGTGGGCGAGCTGCTGCAGAACCAGTTCCGCATCGGCTTCTCCCGGATGGAGCGGGTCATCCGCGAGCGGATGACCACCCAGGCCCAGGACATCGAATCGGTGACTCCCCAGGCCCTGATCAACATCCGGCCTGTGGTGGCGGCCATCAAGGAGTTCTTCGGCTCCTCCCCCCTGAGCCAGTTCATGGACCAAACCAACCCCCTGGCCGAGCTGACCCATAAGCGCCGCCTGTCCGCCCTGGGCCCCGGCGGCTTGAGCCGTGACCGCGCCGGATTCGAGGTCCGCGACGTCCATTACAGCCATTACGGCCGCATGTGCCCCATCGAGACCCCCGAAGGTCCCAACATTGGCCTAATCTCCTATCTGGCGACCTTTGCCAAGATCAACGAGTACGGTTTTGTGGAAGCCCCTTACCGCCGGGTGGACAAGGCCACCGGCAAGGTCATGGACGAGATCGAGTACATGACCGCCGACGTGGAGGACGAGTACATCGTGGCCCAGGCCAACTCCCCGCTGGACGACAACGGCTGCTTTGCAGAAAAGAAGGTAAGCATCCGCTACCGGGATACCGTCCAGGAAGTGGACCGCGAAAAAGTGGACTACATGGACGTCTCCCCCAAGATGGTGGTTTCCGTGGCTACGGCCATGATCCCCTTCCTGGAAAACGACGACGCCAACCGCGCCCTCATGGGCTCCAACATGCAGCGGCAGGCCGTGCCCCTGATCAAGACCGAATCCCCCATCGTGGGCACCGGCATGGAATACAAGGCCGCCGTGGACTCCGGCGTGGTGGTCCTTTCCCGCCACAACGGCGTGGTGGAGCGGGTTTCCGCCGACCAGGTGATCATCCGCACCGACGAAGGGGAGCTTGTCAACTACGATATCATTAAATTCCTCCGCTCCAACCAGGGCACCTGCGTCAACCAGCGGCCCATCGTGGAGAAGGGGGAGAGGGTCACCGTGGGCCAGGTGCTGGCCGACGGCCCCGCCACCAGCAACGGCGAAATCTCCCTGGGCAAGAACGCCCTCATCGGCTTCATGACCTGGGAGGGCTACAACTACGAGGACGCCGTCCTCCTCAACGAGAAGCTGGTCCGAAACGACGTTTATACCTCCATCCACATTGAGGAATATGAGATCGAAGCCCGGGACACCAAGCTGGGCCCCGAGGAGATCACCCGGGACATCCCCAACGTGGGCGACGACGTCCTCAAGGAGCTGGACGAGCGGGGCATCATCCGGGTGGGCGCAGAGGTCCATGCCGGGGATATCCTGGTGGGCAAGGTGACCCCCAAGGGCGAGACCGAGCTGACCCCCGAGGAGCGGCTGCTCCGCGCGATCTTCGGCGAGAAGGCGCGCGAGGTCCGGGACACCTC
>JAEXZK010000296.1 GCA_023451415.1 Bacillota bacterium
ACCTTCTGATGGTGCCCATGGACGCCATCCTCATCGAACAGGTCATCATCAACCTGTTGGAGAACGCCGCGATCCACGCCAAAAATGCCTCCTGTATCTGGCTCTCCGTTTTCTGCCGTGATTCTTCGGCGGTTTTTGAGGTCCGGGACAACGGGGACGGCATCGAAAAGGCGGCCTTCCCCTATCTCTTTAAAGGATACAGCATGGAGATGGACACCGGCCGCTCCGACAAAAAGCGCAGCATGGGCATCGGCCTGTCGGTCTGCATGTCCATTGTCAAGGCCCATGGGGGTCTTATGGAAGCAGAAAACAGCCCCCAGGGCGGCGCCGTATTCCGCTTTACTTTACCCGTGGAGGAGGAACCTGTTTTATGAGCAGCATTAAAGAAACCGTCCTGGTCGTGGAGGATGAAAACAACATCAGCAACTTCATGTCCACTATCCTGTCCGCCAACGGATATGATGTGGTCCTTGCCAAAAATGGCGCCGAGGCCTTTGCCATGATGACCTCCCACTGCCCCGACGTCATTATTCTGGACCTGGGCCTGCCCGATATGGACGGGCTCCAGCTCATCAAATCCTTTCGGGAGTGGTCCCGGGTACCCATCATCGTGGTGTCCGCCCGCACCCACGAAAAGGATAAGGTCACAGCCCTGGACCTGGGGGCGGACGACTATGTCACCAAGCCCTTCGGCCCTTCCGAACTTTTGGCCAGGATCCGCACCGCCCTGCGCCATATGCGCAGCCACGCCGCCGATGAGCGGGTGGCCCAGACCGGCATCTTCAAGGCTGGGGATCTGGTCATTGACTATGACAAACGCCATGTGCTGGTGGGCGGCCAGGACGTCCACCTGACCCAGAACGAGTATAAGCTGGTCTCCCTGTTGGGCAAATATGCCGGACGGGTGCTCACCTATGACTACATCATCAAGGAGCTGTGGGGCCCCAACGCCAAGGGCAACAATCAGATCCTCCGGGTAAACATGGCCAACATCCGCCGCAAAATTGAGAAAAACCCCGCGGAGCCCGTCTACATATTTACCGAGGTGGGCGTGGGCTACCGGATGATCGAGGGAGAATAAAAAAACGGCAAACCGGCGCCGCTGCAAAAATATCATACCCGGCCAACAGGCTCCGCCCAGTAATCACTTGGGCGGAGCCTGTTTCCGTAATATATAGACGGGGCGCGCCGCGGACATTTTCTTTCGCGGCGCGCCCTTTGTTTGATTATTGTGCCTTTTGGGCGTCCCGCTCCTTCAGTTCCACCCGGCGGATCTTGCCGCTGATGGTCTTGGGGAGCTCATCCATATACTCCACAATGCGGGGGTACTTGTAGGGGGCGGTCTGATGCTTGACATAGTCCTGGAGCTCTTTGGTCAGCTCCGGGGTGGGGGCGTAGCCCTTGGTGAGGACAATAGTAGCCTTGACCACAGTGCCGCGGATGGGGTCAGGGGC
Organism: Bacillota bacterium; assembly: GCA_023451415.1. Taxonomy (GTDB): domain Bacteria; phylum Bacillota; class Clostridia; order Oscillospirales; family Ruminococcaceae; genus Angelakisella. The sequence continues at coordinate 1,455 of JAEXZK010000296.1, forward strand.
GCCGGTGACGGCGCATTCCAGTACCGCCGGGTGCTCCATCAGGACACTCTCGACCTCAAAGGGCCCGATGCGGTAGCCGGACGCCTTGATGACGTCATCGGTGCGGCCCACATACCAGAAGTAGCCGTCCTCATCCCGCCAGACGGTGTCACCGGTGTGGTAGTAGCCGTCGTGCCAGGCCTCGTCGGTGAGGCGCTGGTTCTTGTAATAGCCCAGGAATAGGCCCGCCTGGGGGCCGTCGGCCCGAACGCAGATCTCCCCCACGTCGCCGGTGGCCGCCTCGTTGCCGTCGCTGTCCAGAACATGGACGTCAAAGAGCGGGGATGGCTTGCCCATGGAGCCGGGCTTGCTCCTGGAGCCCACCAGGTTGGCAAGGAGGACGGTGGTCTCGGTTTGGCCAAAGGCCTCCATGAGGCTGAGGCCGGTGTACTCCTTGAAGCGGTTGTAGACCTCGGGGTTGAGGGCCTCGCCGGCGGTGGTGGCGTAACGGAGGCTGCTCAGGTCGTAGCCCTCCATCCCCTCCTTGATAAAGAAACGGTAGATGGGGGGCGGCGCGCAGAAGGGGGTGATCCGGTACTGCTCGATCTTGTGGAGCAGGTCGCTGGGGTGGAACTTGGTAAAGTCATAGACAAAGACCCCCGCCCCGCAGAACCACTGGCCGTACAGCTTGCCCCACACCGCCTTGCCCCAGCCGGTGTCCGACACGGTGAGGTGGAGGCCGTCGGGGACCACATTGTGCCAGTGGCGGGCGGTGATGATGTGGCCGATGGGGTAGCTGTGGCTGTGCATTACCATCTTGGGGTAACCGGTGGTGCCGGAGGTGAAGTAGATGAGCAGGGGGTCGGTGACCTTGTTGGGGATCCGCTCCAGCTGGTCGGAGGCCGCCTGCATCCCGGTCTCAAAGTCCTCCCAGCCCTCCCGGGCGCCCCGCACCATCAGCTTGCGCACCGGCCAGGCGATTTCTGCCACAGCCTCATCGGCGGCATAGGAGACCTCCCCGTCGGGGGTGCAGACCAACGCCTTGACGTCGGCGGATTCGATGCGGTAGACAATGTCTTTTTTCGTCAGCAGATTGGTGGCGGGGATGATGACCGCCCCGATCTTGTGCAGGGCGGTGATGACAAACCAAAACTCATAGTGCCGCTTGAGGATGACCATCACCTTGTCGCCTTTGCCGATCCCCAGGCTGAGGAAGTAGTTGGCGGTCTTGTTGCTGTACCGGCGGATATCATCAAAGGAGAAGACGCGCTCCTCCCCCTGGTCGTTGCACCACACCATGGCCCGGCGGCCGGGCTCGTGGTCGGCGATGTAGTCCACCACGTCATAGGCGAAGTTGAAGTTCTCGGGCGTCACGGGTTCAAATGTCTTGAGGACTCCCCGGGCGTCAAAGGTTTCTTTGCAGTATTTCTGATACAGGTTTTCCATCTTTTCCATTTCTCCGACCCCTTACTCCTCGTCGTCTTTCTTCAGCACAACCGCCAGGAAGACACAGTCCTGCCCGCCGGCGGCGATCATGCCGTGGCCATGGGCAGAATCGTAATACACGCTGTCCCCGGCCTCCAGGACCTCGGTGTGGTCCTCAAAGGCAAACTTCAGGGAGCCGCTGAGGACATAGTCGAACTCCTGGCCGCTGTGGCGGGACAGGGCGATGGGCCGCTCCTGCTCCTCCTGGGAGAAGGGCGCAGTCACCAGGAAAGGCTCGCACTCCTTGCCCTTGAAGAGGTAAGCCAGGTGCTCGTAGGAGAAGCCCTTCCGCCGGCTGATGGGCAGCCCCCTGCCCTTGCGGACAATGGTATAGAAGGAAAGCTTGGGGGCCTCGCCGGTGATCAGCTCCACCATGTCCACCCCCAGCACCTCAGCGCACTTGAGAAGGAAGGAAAAGGAAAAATCGGAGCTTCCTTCCTCCAGCGTCAGGTATTCCTCCTCGCTCATCTTGCAGGCCCGGGCCATATCCTCCGCCGTAATATCCAGTATCTCCCGCAGGGTCCTGATTCGTTCGGCCACTTCCATCAGTCTGACTTCCATTGATGATTCCTCCTATACATGTTGCATGTCGTCGTTGCCCCAGGCAAGCCGCCCAGGCCCAGGCGTTTGGCTTTTGCGAAGCGTGCGCGCCGCGCAACAAAAACAGCCCGCCCCAGGAATTGGGACGGGCATAAGCTGCTCGCGGTACCACCCAAGTTGCGCCCGCCTTGGCGGAACGCCTCTCAATAAGGATCTGACAATCCCGGGCCGGTAACGCAGCCGACGCGTGGTCCCCTACTCGGCCAAAGCCTTTGGGGTCCCCTGCTCCAAGGTGATGTGACGGCCCTTCGTTTATATGCTTTCACCAGCCGCATACTCTCTGAAAACGAAATCCGGACGCCATGTCCTCTTCAACGCTTTGATGGGTTATATTTGGTTGTTGTTAACGATAATAAACCAAAAGAGCCGCTTTGTCAAGCCTTTTGGAGCAGGATTTTTTCCAACTCCTCCACTGTGTCCGCCACCTCGCCGGCGCCGCTGTCCAAAAGGAAACCCCTGCTCTTCATCCCCCAGGAAACCCCCACCGTGGGGATGCCGGCGGCGCGGCCAGTGGCCACGTCCACCTCGGAGTCCCCCACATAGGCGATGGGCCGGACGTCGGGCCCCAGCTGCTCCAGCACATAGCGGACGCCGCAGGGGTCGGGCTTGGTGGGCCAGCCGGGATGCTGGCCGTACCAGGCGTCCACCAGGCCGCTGAGGGTGCTCAGGTAGACCGCTTCCGTCTGGGCCTGGGGCTTGTTGGACACCACGGCGGTAAGGATGCCATGGGCGCGCAGGCTGCGCAGCATCTCCGGGATACCGGGAAACATTTTGCATCCGCCGCTGCAGATGTCGCCGTAAATCGTACTGTAATCGGCCAGGACCTTCTGGTGGAAGGCCTTATCCCCCTGGGGGCCGATGGCCTTGCTGATGAGGACGTCCACCCCCCAGCCGATAAAGTTCCGGTACTCCTCGGGATCGTGCTGGGGCAGGCCGGAGATCTCCAGGGCGGTATTGCAGCACAGGGCAATATCGCCCACCGAATCGATAAGAGTGCCATCCAGATCGAAAATTGCTGCCTTGTTCAAAACGCGACCACCTTTTCTGTGTACTTCTAACAATAATTATAGCATAAAACTCTTGACAGTCAATGGAAACCAGGATATACTAAAGCCACAACAGGGGGGTCCGTGTTAGCGGGCTGAGATATGGGACGGGATCCCATGACCCTTATACCTGATCTGGATCATGCCAGCGTAGGAAGTGATAGCGGTTGCCAAAACGGCGCTTTGTGGAACTTCCACGGAGCGTCTTTTTTCGTTCCCCCGCTCCCCCACGGCAGACGCCAGGCGAACAAAAACTGAGGAGGTTCCCTGTTATGAAAAGAACAAAAACACAGATCCTTGTGGAATGCGGCCTGATGATCGCTTTGGCCACGGTGCTGGGCTATATCCCCATCTTCGAGATGCCCCAGGGCGGGTCCATCACCCTGTGCAGCATGATGCCCATCATCCTGGCCTCTTACCGCCACGGCCTCAAGTGGGGCGTCTTTACCGGGTTCACCCATGGGCTCATCCAGATGTTCCTGGGCTTCAAAAACGTCATGTACTGCACCACCCTGCTCACCATGGCCGGCTGCGTGCTGCTGGATTACCTCATCGCCTTCACCGCCCTGGGCACCGCCTGCGTCTTTGCCAAGCCCTTCCACAACAACACCCTGGGCGTCATCGTCAGCACCGGCGCAGTGGGCTTGATCCGCTACCTGTGCAGCTTCCTTTCCGGTATCCTCATCTGGGGGGGCTACGCGCCCGAGGATATGCCCGTCTGGCTCTACTCCCTGACCTACAACGGCAGCTATATGATCCCCGAGATCATCATCACCTGCGTTGCCACCGCCATTGTGGTGGGCATCATGCGCTCCACCGGCAAAAAGGCTTTTGCCTCCTAAATCCCGATCTCCATCCAAAGCATATCCCCTGTACATGCGCTCATAAAACCGTTTTGGCGGCAGGCAAAATACCTGCCGCCAATTTTTGCATCCCGCACTGCAAAGCGGTGTGCGCGGACCCGCTCTTGTGCCGTCCCGCTTTGTGTGGTAAAATATCCACGAAAACGCAGTTGCTTTACTGCTACGCACGGACCATCCGTGCCATGGGCGCTCTGGCCGGGATGCACAATCATTCCGTTTGCTGCGTTCATGGTAAACTGGAAGCTGCCGCGGCGGCAGGTCTCCCCGGGTCCAAACGAACATTCCCCCTGAAATCAGAGGTAAACTACAACTAAACCAATGGATTATGCAGCTAAACTACAAGTCGGTTGAGTATAATAAAGCTGCGTATTATCATGTATCGTGCAATCAAGAAAAAACAGAGGTGTATTATGAAAACAAAAACCCTTGGCACGATCATTGCCGAACTTAGAAAAGAGCAGGGCATGACGCAGCTTGATCTGGCAAACAGGATGGGAGTGACAGATAAGGCCGTTTCAAAATGGGAGAGGGACTTGTCCTGCCCCGATGTCAATTCATTCCCGCATTTGGCCGAAATCCTTCATGTTTCTGTTAACGAACTCATGCAAATAAAAACAAGCCCGTCACCGTCCCAAAAGGGCATTCATGAAATTGCCAATATGGTATTCAGAAGCATCGCATTGGCAATGGGGATCGCCGTTGTGGTCCTTTCCATCCTGGGAGCGCTGGATGCAAAGACAGGAATAACCATGCTCGGCCTTGGCCTGGCGAGCCTGGCCCTCTATTCCCTGCAGGAGAAAGAGTAACTTCCGGTTGCCGCTGCGGCGATAATAAAAACATCCTGTCCGATGGAAAATCGGGCAGGATGTTTTTGCTGTTTTATGCGTCCCGCGCTTTAGGGACGCCGTTTCTATTTTCCGCTTTAATCCAC